>JAKAZJ010000024.1 GCA_021826565.1 Pseudomonadota bacterium
GGTCGCGATAAGCGGCCAAGGCTTCCTCGGTGCCGTGCCCGTCGGTGATGAAATGGGCGAAACAGAATGGCAGGCCGAAATAGGCCGCGACCTGGGCGCCATAGGTGGAACTGCCGAGCAGCCAGATCTCGGGCGACGTGGCGCCCTGCGGCTGGGCGACGATGTCGTGGAACGGATGCCCGGCGACCAGGTTTTCGCCGCGGACCCAGGCGGTCAGGTCGCGGATCTGGGCGGGGAACTCGGCCGCCGCGGTCTCGGATAACGGGTTCAGCGCGAACGCCGTGCGACCGTCGGAACCTGGCGCGCGGCCCAGGCCGAGATCGATCCGTCCCGGCGCCAGCGCGTCCAGAACGCGGAACTGCTCGGCCACTTTCAGCGCCGAATAATGCGGCAGCATCACGCCGGCGCTGCCGAGGCGGATGCGCTGCGTGGTCACCGCCAGCGCGGCCAGCAACACTTCGGGCGCGGTGCCGGCGATGGAGGCGGAGTTGTGGTGTTCGGCCACCCAATACCGGGCGTAGCCGAGCGCTTCGGCGTGGCGGGCGAGGGCCAGGGACTCACGGATCGACTCCGCGGGCGCGCGGCCGGTGACGATGGTCGATTGGTCGAGCACCGAGAGGCGGAGCATGGGGCGGGTCCTTCGGGGGGGCGTGTGCGGGAACATGAGGGACCGGCATGGCGCGGCGCAAGGGGCGGGCGGGAAGGCGCCGATTTGCGTTTCAAACCGGGACACGATCTGCGGGCGCAAGAGCGACATTTTCTGCCGATTGCGCGTATCATGGCGGATTCTGTCTTTCTCCCGGCGGTCTGATGCAACGAACGTCGCTTCTGCAACCGCACTCTTGCGCCGCGCCCGAGCTTGCCCGTAATGGCGCCCGCCTCGCTAGAAAGTTCCCGCCCATGACCGCCCTGACCGCCTCCCGCCGCGCCGTCCTGGCGGGTCTCGCCGCCGCCGCGTTGGCCCGCCGCGCCGCCGCCGCCACGACCCTGCGCGTGGCCTATATCCCGATCCTGCCGATGGCCCAGCTGTTCGTGATCGAAGCGGAAGGTTGGGCGAAAGCCGCCGGGCTGACCTTGGCGGCCACAAGCTTCTCTTCGGGGCCGGCGATGGTGCAGGCGCTGGCGTCCGGCCGGTTCGACGTCGCTTATATCGGCATCGGTCCGGCGCTGGTCGCGCGCGCCCATGGCGTGGATTTGCGGGTGGTGGCGGCGAACGGGATCGACCAGACCGCGCTGCTCGGCCGTGGCGCCTTCGCCGCCGCCTGGGCCAAGGCCGCCAGCCCGGCCGCCGCCTTTGCCGCGTTCCGCAAATCCGCGGGGCGGCCGGTGAAGATTGCCACCCTGCCCAAGGGGGCGGTGCCGGATACCGTCCTGCATTACTGGCTGGATAACGTCGCCCATATCCCCGCGGCGGACGTGCAGATTCTGGGCTTCGGCGAGAACCGGCTGCAGGGCGCGCTGCTGACCGGGGCGGTGGATGCCGCCTCGACCCTGGAGCCGGCTCTGACCTTGGTGCAGGAGCGCGATCCGACCGCCCGTGTTCTGGTCCTGGGCGGCGCGATGTTCCCGGGGCAGCCGGGCGCCGTCCTGGCCGTCACCGGGGCGTTGATCGCACAGCAGCGCGCCGTCGTGCAGACGCTGGTGGATTTGCATGTGCGCGCCACCGCGCTGATCCGCCAGCATCCGCATCGCGCGGCGGCAGACCTGGCGAAGACCATGGGCAAGGGGCTGTTGACCGAGGCCACGTTGTTCAAAGCCGTCACCTCGCCGTCGATGGACCCGATCGCCGATCCGCGCGCGATCCTGCCGGCCACCGTCAAGCTGGCGGCGTATCAGAGCGCGCTCGATCACATGGCGCCGGTGAAGGACGTGACAGCGATGTTCGATCCGTCGTTCTTCCTGGCGGCAAAATGATCCGCCGTCCGGCACTGCTTTCGGCGGCCGGTCTCGCGCTGTTTCTGGGTTTGTGGGAGGCGTGTGTCCGCTCCGGTCTGCTGCCCGCGACCTGGGTGCCGGCGCCGAGCCAGGTGCCGGCGGCGTTCGTCTCCGAACTCGGTAACGGGGAGTGGCTGACGGCCGTGGCCGACAGCCTGACGCATTACGCGGCGGGGGTGATCGTGGGCAGCCTGCTTGGGATCGCGACCGGCGCGGCGGTGGCGCTGCTGCCGCGCTTCGCCGCCGCGCAGGCCTGGGTGGCGCGGCTGCTGCGTCCGATCCCACCGCTGGCATGGATCCCGTTCGCGCTGATCTGGTTCGGACCCTCGCAGACCGCGGCCGCGTTCATCATCGGCATCGGCGTGTTCTGGCTGAATTATTTCGCCGCCGAGGCGGCGGTGCGCGCGGTGGACCCCGGTCTGATGGAGCTTGCCGCCGCGTTCGGGCAGGGCGGGTTTTTCCGCCGGTTATACGCGGTGGTGCTGCCGGCGGCCTCGCCGGGGATTCTGGCCGGGGTGCGCTCGGGGCTGGGGCAAGGGTGGATGGCGGTGGTGGCGGCGGAATTGTTCGGAATCCCGGGGATCGGGCAGCGGATGAACGAGGCGGCGGGGCTGCTGGCGACCGATATCCTGGTGCTCTACATGCTGACCATTGCATTGTTGTACGGCTTGACGGATTTGGTGTTCCAGATGGTCGCGACGCGGGTGCTGGTGTGGACGCGACCGTGACCGACGCGCCGATCGTTCCGCTGCGCGACCAGATCGTTTCGCTGCGCGGCCTGGGCTTCGCCCATCCCGGTGACGCCACGGCGCGGCCGGTGCTGGCGGGGTTGGACCTCGATCTGCCGCGCGGCGGGTTTACCGCGGTGGTGGGGCCGTCAGGGGTGGGGAAATCCACGCTGTTGCGGGTGATCGCGGGGCTGGTACCCCCGGGGGCCGGATCGGTCGTGCTGCACGCGCGCCCGGCGCCGGATCGGCGCCCGGTCGCCCTGGTGTTCCAGGACGCGCGGCTGATGCCCTGGCGGCGCGTCGCGGCCAATGTGGCGTTCGGGCTGGAAGGTCTGCGGCTGGATGCGGCGCAGCGCCGTGCCCGGGCGGCGGCGGCGCTGGCGTTGGTGGGGCTTGCCGACCAGGCGGGGCGGTTTCCGTCCCAGCTTTCCGGCGGGCAGCGCCAGCGGGTCGGGCTGGCGCGCGCGCTGGCCGTATCCCCGGACCTGCTGCTGATGGACGAGCCGTTCAGCGCGCTGGACGCGATCACCCGGCACGGGTTGCAAGATGAATTGCTGCGGGTCTGGCGCGAAAGCGGGGCGTCGGTGCTGTTCGTCACCCACGACCTGGACGAGGCGGCCTATCTGGCCGATCGCGTGGTGCTGCTGGCGGGCAGCCCGGCGCGGGTGGTGCGGGATGTGGCGATCGACGTGAAGCGGCCGCGTCCGCGCGCCGGGCTGGCGCTGCAGGTGGCGGATCTGCGGCGTGCGCTGGCGGAAACGTTCACCGAGGGCGCGGGGATCTGAGCCGCGCCTCCGAAGCTCATTGACGGATCAATCCACCGAGAAGCTGGTGCCGCAGCCGCAGGACGATGTGGCGTTCGGGTTCCGCACCGCGAAATGGCTGCCCATCAGCGCGTCCGTGTAATCGAGCTCGGACCCGGCGAGCAGGTCCAGGCTGACCGGGTCGACCAGAACCCGCGCGGCGCCGCGTGCGATCACCAGGTCGTCGGGTTGCGGGATGGACTCCAGATCGAAGCGATACTGCATCCCGCTGCACCCGCCTGCCAGCACCGCGACGCGCAGCGCGGGCGCCTCGGCCCCGGGCGCAGCCTGGCTGGCGGCGATCTCGGCGATGCGGGCGGCGGCACGGTCGGTCAGGGCGAAATGCGCTTCCATCAGGGAAGCATATGGGATGTCGCCACCGATGGGGAAGGGGGGGTCAGGCGGCGCGCACTTCGGCCAGGAACCGGTCCACCTCGCCCCGGAGTCCATCGGCTTCCCCCGACAGGGTCGTGGCCGCGGTCAGCACATGCCCCGAGGCCTCCCCGGCCTGGCCCGCGGCCTCGGTGACGCCGGCGATGGTCGCCGAGACCTGTTCGGTCCCCGCCGCCGCTTCCTGCACGTTGCGGGCGATCTCGCGCGTCGCCGCGCCCTGTTCCTCGGTCGCCGTTGCGATCGCGGTGGCGGTGCGGCTGATCTCGGCGATGGTGCCGCGGATCGATTCGATCGCGGTCACGGTGGCGCGGGTGGCGCCCTGCATCGCGCCGATCTGGGCGCCGATTTCCTCGGTCGCGCGGGCGGTCTGCCCGGCCAGCGCCTTCACCTCCGAGGCGACCACGGCGAAGCCCTTCCCCGCTTCTCCGGCCCGCGCCGCCTCGATCGTGGCGTTCAGCGCCAGCAGGTTGGTCTGCGCCGCGATGTTGTTGATCAGATCGACCACTTGGCCAATCTTCTGCGCCGCCTCGGCCAGCGCGCGCACCTGATCGGTCACGGCACCGGCCTCGGTCACGGCCTTCCCGGTGATCTCGGTCGCCTGGCCGACCTGGCGGCTGATTTCGGCGATGGACGCCGACAATTCCTCGGTCGCCGCGGCCACGGTCTGGACATTGCCGGAGGTTTGCCCGGCGGCGGCGGCGACGCCACCGGCACGGCGCGCGGCTTCTTCGGCGGTCGCGGCCATCGCGCGGGCGGTGGCCTGCATGTCCACCGCCGCATGGGCGACGGTGCCAAGCCGCGCCGCGGCGGCGGCGTCGAACATGCGCGCCAGCGCGGTCAGGCGCTCCGCGCGCGCGCGCTCGGTCTCACCGCGCGTCGCGGCCTCGGCGCGGAGGCGTTCGGCGGCGATGGCGGCGTCCTTGAACACCGCGACCGAGGCCGCCATCGTCCCGATCTCATCGCCGCGACCGAGGCCCGGTATCGGCGTGTCATGCTCGCCGCGAGCCAGGCGCTCCATCGCCGCACGCAGGGCCGCGAGCGGGCGGGTGATGCTGATCGTGGTCAGGAACGCAACCGCGGCGCAGCCCAGCAGCGTCGCCGCCACGATCAGCCAGCTGACCAGGATGGTGCGGGACCGCGCCACCTGGCTGGCCGCGGCCAGGGAATCGGCGTCGGCGGCGGCTGCATCGATCATCGTGGTGGTCGTGCGCAGCGCGGCCGGAAATGCGGTGGGGTTCTTCTGGTGGAACAGCGTCGCGGCCCGCCCGAGATGGTCGGCGCCGGCCAGGCCGATCACCCGGCTGGTCATGGCAACATAGGCGCCCACTTGCGCGCGCAAGTCGCGCACATCGCGGCGCGGCCCCGGATAGGCCGCCGCGGCATTCGTCAGCGCGAGCGCGACCGACTTGCGGCGCGCCACCAAAATATCCGCCCCCGCCGCGCCGCCCATCGCCGCGGTGCGGGCTTGCTGATTGAGCTGCATCAGCCGGTAACGGATCTCGGCCAGATTATGGGAGGCGACGTAAGGATGGTGGTACAGCGAATCAGTCGCCGCCGCGGTGCGTCCGACGTCACGATTGGCGAGGATACCCAGTCCGGCCAGAGCCACCAGCGCCAGCGCGAAGCCACCGGCGATGCGCGCCCCGACCGGCAGACGGGCAAACCAGCCGAAGCCGGTCGAGGCAGGTGCGGGCATGGGCGAGGACCTCCGGAGCGCGCGCCCGGGGCGATGCGGGCGCGACGGGACCCTGCGCGGGATCGGTGAAAGCCCGGTTAACGCTGGCGCGATCGGTCCGGCTTCGCGCGCCGCCGCCGGCCAACCGGGCGCGCATACCGTGATTCAGACGCCGGCCCGCGCTTCGAACAGGGGGAACAGGATGTTGTTTTCGATGTGGATATGCTCGGTCAGTTCGTCGCGGAACCGCTCCAGCCCGGCGTACAGGGCGCGGAAGGTGGTGCAGGCATGGGCCGGCAGCGTCAGATCGTCGGTCAGGCGCGCGGCCTCGGCCAGGCTTGCGCCGCACGCGTCGTGCTCGGCGCGCATCCGCGCGATCGGGCCCGCGGCCAGCGCCGCGCGCGGGTCGGCGGGGCCGGCGGCGAGCAGGGGGAACAGCACCAGCTCCTCCTTCGCCATATGCGGAACCAGCTCGGCCTGGATCGTGGTCACGATATCGGCCAGGCCCGCCGGCGTGCCGGGGAGGCCGCGATGCACCGCTTCCACGCGACGGGCGAGGCGGATCAGTTCCGGCAGGTCACGCCGATGCGCGGCGTGGTAGCGGGTGACGATCCGCTCGATCAGGCCGGCGGGGTCGGCGGGCAGGGCTGGGGCATCGGCCGGCGTCAAAGCGGCAAGCTCGGCGGCGATCGCGCCGGCGTCCAGGGCGCGGCCCGACGCGGCCTCGGCCAGGGAGACGGCCCCGCCACAGCAGAAATCCAGCTTGTGGCGGCGGAAGACGGCGGTGGCGCCGGGCAGGGAAACGGCCAGTGCGCGCAGGGTTTGCGAGGGCAGCGCGGCGGGGTCCAGGGAGAGCGTGGTCATGGCGTGTGGCCTTCAAGGGGGGACTCGGCTAAGTGGCATCCGAGACACCACTACGTAATCCGGATAATAGGCATATGCAATACCTGTTCAACCCAACCCCCATGCGCGGGACCATGCCATGCGCCTGACCAGCTTCACCGATTTCGGGCTGCGGGTTCTGGTGCGGCTGGCCGGACAGCCGGAGCGGCGGATGAATACCGAGGAGCTGGCGCGCGAGTTCGCGATCTCGCGCCATCATCTGCACAAAGTGGTGCAGGATCTGGCCGCGGCCGGGTTCGTGACCACGCGGCGCGGTGCCGGCGGCGGGCTGGTGCTGGCGCGTCCGGCCGCGGAGATCCGGCTCGGCGCCGTGGTGCGTGCGCTGGAACGCGATCAGGCGTTGGTGGAGTGTTTCCGCGCCGCGGGGAATGAATGTCGCCTGACGCCGATCTGCGGGCTGCGCGGCAAGCTGGCGGCGGCGAACGAGGCGTTCCTGGCGAGCCTGGACCGCACCACCCTGGCCGAGTGCGCCTATGGCGGGCCGTTGCCGGTGGTCTGAAGCGTGGGTTTGCGCAGCAGCAGCGTGACCCAGGGGCCTTCGGCCAGCCGTGCCTGTAGCACCAGGCCGGCGCGGCGATGGGCGGCGAGAACCGCGCGGGCCTGGGTGGCGAGCAGCCCGGCCAGGATCGCCTGTCCCCCCGGCGCCAGCCCGGCGCCCAGTCCCCGCGCCATGGCGCAGAGCGGGCGGGCGAGGATATTCGCCAGCACCAGATCATAGGGCACGCCCTGGCGCACGGCCGGCGTGCGCCAGCCATCGGCGCGGCTGGTGCGGAGCCGCGGACCGAGATGGTTCCGCTTGGCGTTCTCGGTGGCGATGCGAACCGACCAGGGGTCGATATCCACCGCGCGCACGGGCCGGCCGGTCAGGCGGGCGGCGGCCATCGCCAGGATGCCGGAGCCGGTGCCGAGGTCCAGGATGCGGGCGGGACGGCGCGGCGCGACCCGCTCCAGCGCGCGCAGGCAGCCGCGGGTGGAGCCGTGCTCGCCGGAGCCGAACGCGGCGCCGGCGTCGAGCGTGAGCGTGATCCGGCCGGGCGCGCGCGGGCCGGTCAGATGGGTGCCGCGCAGTGTCAGGCGGCGGCCGATGCGCTGTTCGGGGAAGGCGGCGGCGGTGCGCGCGGCCCAGCCATCCGCTGCCACCTTGGCGCGGGACAGCGGAGATTGGTGGCCGGTCAGGGCGGCGGCGAGCGCGAGGCCGGCGGCCAGGGTGTCCTCGGCCTCGCCCACCGGCTTCACGGCTTCGACGCGCCATAGGTCGCGGACCTCGTCATGAAACAGGGCGACGCTGCGGCAGGTGGCGCGGAACGCGGCTTCATAGAGCGGTACCGCTTCGGGGGGGACGTCGAGCCAGAGGGTTTCGAGTTGGCTGGGGCGGGATCTCATGCGGGGTCGTGTGCCACCGCGGACGCGGCAGGTCGAGCGGTTGGGCGCGTGCGGGGAACCGGACCTCGGTAACGAAGTGCATCGACAAACTGGGCGAACGCGGGCGTCGGCTGCCGCCGGCTTGGATAATAGAGATGGTAGCCCGAGAAGGGCGGGCACCAGTCGGCGAGGACCCGGATCAGCCGTCCGGTGGCGAGTTCGGTGCGCACCTGCTCCTCGGGCAAATACGCCAGGCCCAACCCCGCCAGGGCGGCATCGAGGATCGGCCCGCTCGCGTTCAGCACGACCTGGCCCTCGACCCGCACCTTCGCCGCGCGCCCGTCCTGCTCGAACTCCCAGGCATACAGGCCGCCAAGGGTCGGCAGGCGGAGGTTGATGCAGTTATGCGCCGTGAGCTCCTGCGGCGTGCGCGGCGGTGGCCGGGTCGCGAAGCAGGCCGGCGCCGCGACGACCGCCATGCGCAGATCGGGCCCGATGCGCACCGCGATCATGTCCTTCGCAACGTGTTCCCCGGAGCGAATGCCGGCGTCGTAGCGCCCGGCGACAATGTCGACCAAGCCGTAATCGATGACGATCTCCACCTTGATGTCGGGATAGTCCGGCAGCAGCTTCGCCAGCGCCGGGTAGAGCACCGCCTCCGCCGCCTGTTCGGTGGTGGTGATGCGGATCGTGCCGGCCGGCTTGTCGCGCAGCGCGGTGAGCGCGGTCAGTTCGGCGGCGATTTCCTCCAACCTTGGGCCGGCGGTGCGGAGCAGGCGTTCGCCCGCCTCGGTCGGCGCGACGCTGCGCGTGGTGCGGGTCAGGAGCCGCAGGCCGAGCCGGGATTCCAGGCCGCGGATCGTCTGGCTCAGCGCCGATTGCGACACGCCGAGCTGCGCAGCCGCACGGGTGAAGCTGCGCTCCCGCGCGACGGCGAGGAAGGCGATCAGATCGTCGAGGGTTTCTCGGACCATTCATCAGCCCTTCTTATGAGATCATGCGGATCATAGCAGCTAATCGCATGGTGCGACGTGGCATAAGTTTCGTCCGGTCGGCGCCGGCATGGGCGGAGGCTCTGCTGGCCCGCACCAACGTAGGAGAACGACTATGGAAATCAGGCGCTGC
The DNA here is from genome assembly GCA_021826565.1 of Pseudomonadota bacterium. The sequence goes on from JAKAZJ010000024.1 coordinate 8,925, forward strand.
GGCTCGCAGCCCTCCGGCAAGGGGCCGGCCGCCTATTTCACCGGCGTGGTGCGGATCGATCCCCTGCTCAGCCCGCCCGATCCGGCTCGTGTGGCCATGGCCCTGGTCACGTTCGAGCCGGGTGCCCGCACGGCCTGGCACACCCATCCGCTCGGCCAGACCCTGATCGTGACCGCAGGCTGCGGCTGGGTGCAGCGGGACGGTGGACCGGTGGAGGAGATCCGGCCCGGCGATGTCGTGTGGTTCCCGGCCGGCGAAAAACACTGGCATGGCGGCACACCGACGACCGCCATGAGCCACATCGCGATCCAGGAGAAGCTCAACGGCTCACCCGTGGATTGGTTGGAACAGGTGAGCGACGCGCAGTACCGGGCCTGACCCGCGCGGCCCGTCCGGCGCCCGGCAGTACAGCACGCAAGGAGAATGATCCCATGGACAGGTTTACCGATCGCGCCGCGATCGTCACCGGCGGTGGCAGCGGCATCGGCGCAGCCACCGCCCGGCGGCTCTTTGCTGAAGGCGCCAGCGTTGTCGTGGTGGACGCGAATGGGGACGGGGCGCAGCGCGTCGCCGAGAGCCTGGGCGACGCAAGGCGGGCCTATGCCGTGACGCTGGACGTCACCGATCGCGCCGGCGTGCATCGGATGATGACCGAGGCGGCGGCGCGCTTCGGTCATTTGCACGCGCTGGCGAACTGCGCCGGCATTCGTGGCGTCGCCTCGGTGCTGGATGTGGAACCGGAGCAGTGGGCCCGCGTCCACGCCGTGAACCTTGAAGGCACGCTGATCCCCTGCCAGGCATTCGCGCGCGCGGCGCTGAAGGCCGGCCAGCCGGCTGCCATCGTCAATCTTTCCTCATTGGCCGGCATCACGGCGGTGCCGAACCGCGCGCCCTATGTCACGTCCAAGCACGCCGTGATCGGCCTGACGCGCGCGATGGCGATCGAACTGGGCAAATCGGGGATCCGCGTCAACGCGATCACACCCGGCATGATCCGCACGCCGATGACCGAGGTGATGTTCGCGGACCCCGAAAGCGAGCGCCGCATCCGCGCGCGCCATGCCATCGGGCGGGAAGGATTCCCCGAGGAAGTCGCGGCGACGATCGCCTTCCTCGCCTCCGACGACGCGAGCTTCGTGACGGGGGCGATCGTACCGGTGGATGGCGGCGCCACGGCCGGGCGATGGTAGGCACGATAACGAACTGGTTCGAAGGAAAAGTGGCACTTGTTACGGGCGCTGGCGGCGGCATCGGCCTGGCGACGGCGGAAGCCTTCGCCCAGGCCGGGGCGTCCGTCGTCGTTGCCGATTGCAACGCCGAGGCGATCGGCCTGGCGGCGGACACTCTGCGCGCGGCGGGCCACACCGCCACCGGGGTCATCTGCGACGTGACGGACCGCGCCCAGGTGGAGGCCATGGTTGCACGCACCATCGCCACCTATGGCCGGCTCGACGCGGCCTTCAACAACGCCGGGGTGAATTCCGAGGCCGCTGCGTTCCTGGAGACCGGCGACGATGAATTCGACCGCGTCATGGGCGTGAACTTACGAGGCGTATGGAACTGTATGAAGGCCGAGCTGCGCCGGATGGTGGCGCAAGGCAGTGGCGCGATCGTCAACTGCTCCTCGATCGGTGGCCTGAAGGGGTCCAGGGGCCGCAGTGCCTATTCCGCCAGCAAGCACGCGGTGATCGGTCTGACGCGCAGCGCCGCGCTCGATCATGCCACCACCGGCGTCCGTATCAACGCGGTTTGCCCGGGCCTCGTCAACACGCCGATGGCGGCGTTCGTTACGAGGAATTACGACCCGGAGATCGTGCGGCGGATGGTGGCGCAGGAACCTATCGGGCGCTTCGGTGAGCCGGCGGAGATCGCCGCCGCGGTGGTGTGGCTGTGCAGCCCGGCGGCGAGCTTCATGCTGGGTCATGCCATGATCGTCGATGGCGGTCTTCT
>JAKAZJ010000025.1 GCA_021826565.1 Pseudomonadota bacterium
GGCGCCGCGGGTGTTTCCGGAACGGGTGCGGGGCTTCAGGCGGGCGCTGAAAGAGGCCGGTGTGGGGATCGCCTCGCTGCTGCCGATGTATCGCTGGGCGTCGAATGACGAGGACGAGCGCAAGGCCGCCGTGCGGCACTGGAAGCGCGCCATCGAGATCTGCCTCGAACTGGAAGTCGACACGATGAACTCGGAATTCGGCCGTGGCCCACACCCTGACAAGGGGGCCTGCTATTGTTGCCATACCGGCTCGATGATCGAGGCCTGCGAAGACTCCTGGTGGCGTTCAATGGAGGAACTTGTGCCAGTGTTCGAGCGGGAAGGTATCAACCTTCATGTCGAGCCGCATCCGGAGGACTGGGTGGAAACCCTTCAGCCGGCAGTGGACATCATCCGCACGGTCAATTCGCCGCGGGTGCGATTTCTTTACTGTGCGCCGCACACCTTCTACTTTGGCGACAATACAGCGGCAATGCTGCGCGAATGCGCGGATGTGCTGGCACATGTGCATGTCGGCGATACATTCAATCACCGGGCCAGTTCGGGCCTGCGCTACATCGTCAACCCTCCCGGTTCGGCTGCGCGGGTGCACCAGCACCTCGATATCGGTCAGGGAGAGGTGCCATGGGACGAGTTCTTCGGCACGCTCGCGGAAATTGATTTCGACGGCATCATGACCGCCTGCGTCTTCGCCTGGGAGGAGCGGGCCGATGCCTCTGGTCGCTTCATGCGCGCCGAAATGCAGCGCTACATCGACAAATTCTGGAAACGGGAGCTCTGAAATGACCCTACGGATTGGTGTTATCGGGACCGGCGCGATCGGGCGCGACCACATGCGGCGGATCAACCAGACCTTGTCTGGCGCCAAGGTGACGGCCGTGTCGGATGTCAATATCGAAAGCGTCCGCACCGCGCGGGCGGATCTTGCGCCCGAGGCTGAGGTCGTTGGCTCCGGCGAGGAAGTGGCTGCATCTGCTGGCGTCGATGCCGTGGTGGTAACGTCGTGGGGCGCGACCCATGAACAATACGTCCTGGCCGCGATTGCGGCGGGCAAGCCGGTCTTCTGCGAGAAGCCACTGTCGACCACGGCGGCGGGCGCCGGGCGTATCGTCGAGGCCGAAACCGCCTTCGGCCGCCGCCTCGTGCAGGTGGGCTTCATGCGCCGCTACGATGCGGGCTACCGCATGCTAAAGGCGGTCGTCGAGAACGAGATCGGCCGGCCCCTGATGGTGCATGCAGCGCACCGCAATCCGTCCGTGCCGGAGCAGTATATCACGCCAATGGCGATCCAGGACACGCTGATCCACGAAATTGATGTCCTGCGCTGGCTTCTCGACGATGACTACGTCTCCGCGCAGGTCATCTCTCCACGTCGGACACGGCATGCACATGCGAGGGTCGAGGATCCACAGATCGTCCTCCTGGAAACCAAAAGTGGCATCCGGATCGATGTCGAGATCTTCGTCAACTGCCGCTACGGCTATGACATCCAGTGTCAGGTTGTGGGTGAGGAAGGTCTCGCCAGCCTGCCAGACCCAATGGCGGTCGTGATGCGCAAGGATGCAAAGTTGCAGAGCGCGATCATGACCGACTGGAAGGATCGATTCATCGACAGTTACGATCTCGAGTTGCAGGATTTCATCAAGGCGGCGGCGCGGGGAACCGCATCCGGCCCGACGGCCTGGGATGGATATGTCGCCGCGGTCTCCTCGGATGCCTGTGTAGAGGCGCAGAGCCAGCCGGGTTCGATCGTGCCGATTTCGCTGCCCGCGCGCCCTGCTCTTTACAACTGAGGTTTCTCATGCGCTTCGCACTCAATCACATTGCAACACCGAAACTTTCTCTTGCCGATTTCCTCGGTCTTGCGCGCCGCCTCGGGATGCCGGCGATCGAGATCCGCAACGACCTTCCGGATGTCGTCGGCACGATGCCGGCCGGCGCCGTCAGGGCTGCGGCCGTAGCATCCGGGGTCGATATTCTTTCGATCAATGCGCTTTACCCCTTCAATGTCTGGTCGGGGGACGTGCCTGCGCGCGCGCTTGCACTTGTGGATTATGCGCAGGCCTGTGGTGCGCGGGCGCTCGTCATGTGCCCGTTGAACGATGGCACGCCGGTGCCGCATGGCGATCTGGTCGCTGCCCTGCGCGAGTTGGTGCCGATCCTGCGCCAATATGGCATTACTGGTCTGGTCGAGCCGCTGGGCTTTCCTGTCTCATCGTTGCGGACGAAACGGGAGGCGATCGAGGCAATCAGGGAAGCCGGCGCCAGCGATGTCTGCAAGTTGGTGCACGACACATTCCATCATCACCTCGCCGGCGAGAGGGAATTTTTCCCGGAGTACACTGGCCTTGTCCATATTTCGGGCGTCAGGGAAGCTGATCTGGCTTTGAACGACATGCTGGATGCTCACCGCGCGCTCGTCGATGAGATGGATCGTCTGAACAATATCGGTCAACTCCGCGCCCTCGCGACCGGGGGCTATGCGGGCGCGGTGAGCATCGAGCCCTTCGCGCGTTCGGTGCATGATGATCCTGATCCGGAAGCGGCGCTCCGCGCCAGCTTTGCTCATGTCGCTCAGGGGATAGCTTGAGGTGCTTTGCCGCGTCGTGCGCTGATCGCGAAAATTTTTTTATCAACTGGCAAGTATTTGCTTGACGCAGGCGTGGCTGAGTGATTTTTTGCATAAACAATAAAGTTGCAAAAATATTTGCGGGCGTAGCATGGTGCGGCCTGCGTGAGAGGGAGGGTATGAGGATGAGGACGATCTGGACGGGTATGCTTGCGGGCCTGCTGGGTGGTGTAGCGCTTGGCTGTGTTTCGCTGGCGGGGATGACGGGGACGGCGGTGGCGAAGGCGCCGGAATACACGTTTGCGATGATCACGCACGCGCAGCCTGGGGACACGTTCTGGGACATCATTCGCAAGGGTGCGGAAGCGGCGGCGAAGAAGGACCATGTGAAGCTGGTCTATCTGAACAACCCGAACGCCTCGGGCGAGGCGCAGCTGATCACGAACGTGACGCAGCAGCATGTGGACGGGATCGCGGCGACGCTCGCTTTCCCGGACGCCGAGGATCCCGCGCTGGCGCAGGCGGAGAAGGCGGGAATTCCGGTCGTCGGCTTCAACGCGGGCACGAGTGAGTGGAAGAAGGCCGGCATGATGATGTATGTCGGCCAGGACGAGACGATCGCCGGCGAGGCGGTGGGTGATCGTCTCAATGAGCTTGGCGCGAAGAGCGTGGTCTGTGTCGACCAGCAACAGGGCGCGATCCAGCTCGAGGCGCGCTGCGACGGCATCAAGAAGACGTTCAAGGGCAAGATGTCGGTGCTGTACGTGAACGGCTACGATATGGCCGGCGCGCAGTCGCGGATTGTCGCGAAGCTGCAGCAGGACCACGCCATCGACTATGTGGTGACGCTGGGTGCGCCGTTTGCGCCGACGGCGATCCAGGCTGTGAAGATGGCTAACAGCAAGGCGAAGGTTGCAACCTTCGACCTCAATCCCCAGGCCGTGCACCTGATCCAGGAAGGCAAGCTGCAATTCGCGGTGGATCAGCAGCCTTACGTGCAGGGCTACGAGGCCGTCGATTTCCTCTGGCTCTACAAGACGAATGGCGACGTGGTCGGGGGCGGCAAGCCGGTGTTGACCGGCCCAACCTTCGTGACGTCGAAGAATATCGCGGCGGTCGCGAAGTTCGCGAAGCGCGGCACCCGCTGATCCTGGCCCGATCCTGAGGCTTCCCGCCGGCTGGCGCCGATGAGGGCGCCGGCCGTGCGAAGCGCCGAGCGGGAGGAGAGATGACGATCATGACCAATGGAACAATGACCGGGAACGATGCGCCGCGCACTGCGCACCCGCAGCTGGTTCAGCAGGCGTTCTGGCGGAAAACCCTAAAGCGACCGGAGGCCGGCGCGCTGGGCGGGGCCATACTGGTCTTTGTTCTGTTCTTCGTGGTGGCGCCGCCGTTCCGGCAGGTGGATGCGTTCACGACGGTGCTGTATCAGTCAGCGACGATCGGGATTCCGGCGGTTGCGGTTTCGCTGCTGATGATCGGCGGCGAGTTCGACCTGACGGCGGGTGTCGCGGTGACGACGTCGTCGCTGGCAGCGTCGATGTTCGCGACGAAGGTGGCTGGCAATATGTGGGCAGGGATCGTGTTCGCGCTGCTGGTTTCACTGGCGATCGGCGCGCTGAATGGCTACCTGCTGATCCGCACGCGGCTGCACAGCTTCCTGGTCACGCTGTCCACCTTCCTGATGCTGCAGGGGCTGAACATCGCGCTCACCAAGCTGGTGACCGGCAATGTCGCGACCGGGGACATCAGCCATGTGCCCGGCTTTGCCTCGGCACACGCGATCTTCGCGTCGACCTTCCGGATTGGCGGCGCTGATGTCAGCATCGCGATCCTCTACTGGTTCCTGTTCATCCTGGTGGCGACCTGGGTGCTGCTGCGCACGCGCTTCGGCAACTGGATCTTCGCGGTGGGCGGCAGCGACGAGAGCGCGCGGGCCGTGGGCGTGCCGGTGCGGCGGATGAAGATCGCGCTGTTCATGCTGGTGGGCTTCAGCGCCTGGTTTCTCGGCATGCACATGCTGTTCGAATACAACGAGGTGCAGTCGGGCGCCGGTGTCGGCAACGAACTGCTCTACATCGCCGCGGCGGTGGTGGGCGGCTGCCTGATGACCGGAGGCTATGGCTCGGCGATCGGCTCGGGCTTCGGGGCGTTCATCTTCGGGATGACGACGGAAGGGGTGATCTATGCCGACTGGGATCCCGACTGGTTCATGTTCTTCGTCGGCGCGACGCTGCTGACAGCGACAGTGGTCAACACCTGGCTGCGTCTGCGGGCGAGCGGAGGGAAGTGAGATGAGCGAGAGATCCGCGCCGATCATCCAGCTCACCGATATCGGCAAGAGCTATGGCAATATCAGCGCGCTGCGCGGCGTCAGCATGACGGTGCGCAGCGGTGAGGTCACCTGCGTGCTGGGCGACAACGGTGCGGGCAAGTCGACGTTGATCAGCATCATCGCCGGGCTGCGCGAGCACAGCACGGGCACCTACGCGGTGGATGGCGAGGCGGTGACGTTCGGCTCCCCGCGCGAGGCGCTGGATCGCGGCATCTCGGCGGTCTACCAGACACTGGCGCTGGTGCCGCTGCTGCCGATCTGGCGGAACTTCTTTCTCGGGTCCGAACTGACCATCGGGCGTGGTCCGTTCCGCCGGCTCGACATCGCCTCGATGTGGGAGATCACCGACCGCGAACTGCGCCGGATGGGCATCCATGTCGCCGATCTCGACCAGCCTGTGGGCACGCTCTCGGGCGGGCAGCGGCAGGTGGTGGCGATCGCGCGGGCGATCCATTTCGGCGCACGGGTGCTGATCCTCGACGAGCCGACCGCGGCCCTCGGCGTCGCCCAGTCCGGCCTCGTGCTGCGCTACATTGCCCAGGCCGCCCGCGAACACGGTACCGGCGTCATCTTTATCACCCACAATCCGCACCACGCCTACATGGTCGGCGACCATTTCATCATCCTCGCCCGCGGCGAGGTCGAACTTGACGCTGCCCGCGACGGCCTCACCCTCGAAAACCTTATGTTCCACATGGCTGGCGGTGCCGGGCTCAACGCGCTCCAGCACGAACTCAACAGACCCCAGCCACAAGGCGCCTGATCGTGCCGGCAGCAACTCAGCAGACCCTGAACGATGGCGAAACGACCCGGCTTGCGGCGAGTAGGCGTATGAAGGCGCTCGACGTGATCACGATCGGCCGCTCCTCGGTCGATCTGTATGGCGCCCAGGTCGGCGGGCGGCTCGAGGATATGCGTTCTTTCGACAAATATATCGGCGGTTCGCCGACAAACATCGCCTGCGGCGCGGCGCGTCTGGGGCTGCGATCAGCGGTGATCACCAGGGTCGGCGACGAGCATATGGGCCGCTTCATCCGCGAACAGCTGTCCCGCGAGGGCGTGGATGTGCGCGGCGTCGTCACCGATCCCGCGCGGCTGACCGCCCTCGTGCTGCTGGGCATCCGCGATGAAGACCAGTTTCCGCTGATCTTCTACCGTGAGAACTGCGCGGACATGGCCCTCTGCGAGGACGATATCAACGAGGGACTCATCGCCGAGGCGCGCTCGGTGTTGGCAACCGGGACACATCTCAGTCATCCCCGTACCGAGGCTGCGGTGTTGAAGGCGCTGCGGCTCGCGCGGGCGCATGGCGCGCGAACCGCCCTCGATATCGACTACCGCCCCAATCTCTGGGGGGTGGCCGGGCATGGCGCGGGCGAGAGCCGCTATGTCGAAAGCGAGGCGGTAACCGCGAAGTTGCAGATGACGCTGGAGTTGTTCGACCTGATTGTCGGCACCGAGGAGGAGTTCCATATCGCCGGCGGCTCGCCTGACACGCTGACGGCGTTACGGGCGGTGCGCGCGCTGACCGGGGCGACCCTCATCTGCAAGCGCGGTGCGAGAGGGGCGGTGGCCTTCACAGGTCCGATCCCGGCCAGGATTGAGGATGGCGAGACCGGGCCTGGCTTTCCTATCGAGGTGTTCAATGTTCTCGGTGCCGGCGACGGCTTTTTCGCCGGCCTGCTGAAGGGGTGGCTCGATGACGAAACCTGGCCGAAGGCTCTGGAATACGCCAATGCCTGCGGCGCCTTCGCGGTTTCGCGCCATGGCTGTACGCCATCTTATCCTTCGCTTGAGGAACTGACATTTTTTCTCCGGCGCGGTGTCCGTGAACCCGCTCTCCGGCATGACGCCGAACTTGAACGGCTTCATTGGTCGACCACCCGGCCGCACGGCGTCGCGGATTACCGGATCTTTGCTTTCGACCATCGCGCCCAGTTCGAGGAGATGGACGGTTATACGGCGCAGAAAGGCGGTGCCTTCAAGCGGCTTTGCCTGGAAGCGGCGCTCTCGGTGCAGGCCGGCCGGCCCGGCTACGGCATCCTGTGCGATGAACGGATCGGCCGACGCGCGCTGCACGCGGCCTCCGGCTCGGGGCTGTGGATCGGTCGGCCCTGCGAGTGGCCCGGCTCGCGCCCACTCGCCTTCGAGCCCGCGCTCGGCAGTGATTGCGGCGGCCTGTCCGAGTGGCCGAAGGAAAACATCGTCAAGGTTCTCTGCTTCTGCCACCCAGACGACGATGCGGCCATGTGGGCAACCCAGGAAGCGGCGGTGCGGCGGTTGTTCGAGGCCGCGCGCCGCAATGACCTGGAATTCCTCCTAGAAATCATTCCCTCCAAGGTCGGCCCGGTGAATGATGGCACCACCGCGGCGCTGATCCGCCGCTTCTACGCCGCCGGGATCTATCCCGACTGGTGGAAGCTCGAACCGATGGCGAGCCTGGCCGCCTGGGAGGCCGCCTGCACCGCGATCGAGACGCATGATCGCCACACGCGCGGCATCGTGGTACTCGGCCTTGATGCGCCGGAAGCCGATCTCGCGGCGAGCTTCGCGGTCGCGGCGGGCTTTTCCCTGGTGAAGGGGTTCGCTGTAGGGCGCACCATCTTTGCCGGAGTGGCGCGCGCCTGGCTCACGGGCGAGATGGATGACGGCACGGCGGTGACCGAGATGGCGCGCCGCTTCGCGCGGCTTTGCGCGATCTGGGACGATGCGCGGACCCAGGCACGGGAGAAGGCGGCATGAGCAACACGATCAGGCTGACGGCGGCGCAGGCCATGGTGCGCTGGCTCGCCGTGCAGATGACCGAGGAGGGTGAACGCTTCATCGAGGGCGTCTGGGCAATTTTCGGCCATGGCAACGTGGCGGGGCTGGGCGAGGCGCTGCACGGCATCGGTGATCGCCTGCCGACCTGGCGCGGCCAGAACGAGCAGACCATGGCTCATGCCGCCATCGCCTATGCCAAGACGAAGGCACGCCGCCGGGCGATGGCTGTTACATCGTCGATCGGGCCGGGTGCGACCAACATGGTCACCGCGGCAGCGCTCGCCCATGTCAACCGCCTGCCCGTCCTCTTCATTCCCGGCGACGTCTTCGCCAACCGCCGCCCCGATCCGGTCTTGCAGCAGATCGAGGATTTCGATGACGGCACTGTCAGCGCCAATGACTGCTTCCGTCCGGTCAGCCGCTATTTCGACCGGATCGCACGGCCAGAACACCTGCTCACCGCCCTGCCGCGCGCGTTGCGCGTGATGACCGATCCGGCGAATTGCGGCCCGGTCTGCCTCGCTTTCTGCCAGGACGTGCAGGCCGAGGCCTACGACTATCCCGAAACCTTCTTCGCCCCCCGGACCTGGCGCATTCGTCGCCCCGAACCCGATCCGCGCGAAGTCGCGGATGTCGCTGCCCTGCTGCGCGCGGCGCGCCGGCCGGTGATCGTCGCCGGCGGCGGGGTGATCCACTCGGGCGCGGAGGAACGCCTCGCCACTTTTGCCGCCCAGCACAACATCCCCCTCGTCGAGACCCAGGCGGGCAAGGGCGCCGTGTCCTGGCAGGACGAACGGAATTTCGGCTCCCCCGGCGTGACCGGCTCGGACTGCGCCAACCGGCTCTGCGCCGAGGCCGACCTGGTTCTCGGCGTCGGCACCCGCTTCCAGGATTTCACCACGGGAAGCTGGACGGTGTTTGCCAATCCGGCGCGGCGCCTCGTCTCGATCAACCTGGCCGGCTACGACGCGAACAAGCACGGCGCGACAGGGATCGTCGGCGATGCGCGGGCGACGCTGGACGCGCTGTCGCTGGCGCTGACGGAACACCGCGCGCCCGATTTCGACGCGGAAGCCCGCCGCGCCTGGCATGCGAAAGTCGCCGCCGTCACCGCGCCGCCCGCAGAGGTCCATCGCAACGCGCTGCCAACCGACGCGCAGGTGATCGGTGCCGTGCAGCGCGCGACAACCGAGCGGAGCATCGTGATGTGCGCGGCCGGCACCATGCCCGGCGCGCTGCAGGTGCTCTGGCAGGCGTCGCCGGGCGGCTATCACATGGAATACGGCTATTCCTGCATGGGTTACGAAGTCGCCGGCGCGATGGGCGTCAAACTGGCCGCGCCCGACCGCGAGGTGATCTGCTTCGTCGGCGACGGTTCCTACATGATGGCGAATTCGGAACTCGCCACCGCGGTGATGCGGCGGGTGCCCTTCACCGTCGTGCTGACCGACAATCGCGGCTATGGCTGCATCAACCGGTTGCAGGCCGAATGCGGCGGTGCCGCCTTCAACAATCTCTACGAGGACTGCAATGTCGAGGTTCAGCCCGAGATCGATTTTGTCGCCCATGCCGCCGCGATGGGGGCTCACGCCGAGAAGGTTACGGATATCGCGGCGCTCGAGGCCGGCATCGCGGCGGCGCGTGGCCGCGCCGTCCCGACTGTCCTGGTGATCGATACCGATCCCGCTCCCGGCACAGGCGCCGGCGGCCACTGGTGGGATGTTGCCGTACCGCAGGCGGGCGGCCCCGAGCGGCTTGAACAGGCGCGGGCGCGCTACAGCCGCAACGCGGCCGCCCAGCGTGTCGCCGACTGACCCGAACCGTCCCGAGAACAGGATTTCCCGGATGCCCGACCTGCTGCGCAAACCCTTCGGCACTCACGGCAAGGTGCACGATATCACCCCCGCCGCGGCCGGCTGGCGGCATGTCGGCTTCGGGCTCTACCGCCTGCGCGCCGGCGAGTTCGCCGCGGAGGCGACCGGCGGCAACGAGGTGATCCTCGTGATGGTCGAGGGGAAGGCGTCGATCCGCGCTGCCGGGCGGGATTGGGGCGTGCTTGGCGAGCGGATGAGTGTCTTCGAGAAATCCCCGCCGCACAGTCTCTATGTGCCGAACGGCGCGGAATGGGCGCTCGTAGCCGAAACGGACTGCATCGTCGCGGTCTGTTCGGCGCCGGGCAGGGGCGGGCACGCGGCGCGGCGGATCGGGCCGGAGGGCATCGTCCTGACCGCCCGCGGCGAGGGCACCAATACGCGCCACATCAACAATATCGCGATGGAAGCCGAGGACTACTGCGATGCGTTGCTGGTTACCGAGGTCTTCACGCCGGCCGGCCACTGGTCGAGCTATCCTAGCCACCGGCACGACGAGGACGATGATCCGCGCATCACCTATCTCGAGGAAACCTACTACCATCGCCTGAACCCGGCGTCGGGCTTCGGCGTCCAGCGGGTCTACACCGATGATCGCGCGCTCGACCAGACGATGGCGGTCTCGGACGGCGATGTCGTCCTGGTCCCGCGTGGCCATCATCCCTGTGCGGCACCGTATGGCATCGAGATGTATTACCTCAACGTGATGGCCGGGCCGCTCAGGAAATGGCGTTTCCTGCCGGACCCTGAATTGGGTATCGCTAAGTAGTGTACGCGGCGGTGGAAAAGTAGGCCATGTAGCGGCGGCATAATGCTGCTGCGTGGCGGGGCAAAAACCGGCCACTTTTAGAGTTGCCTCTTTCGGAATGGAGGGAGAGGCTGCCGTGGATGTATTCAGTAGAGGTTTATGCGGCGGTTAGGCAATTTTTGGTTGTCGAGGGGCGGAGCCGGCGGGAGGCTGCGCGTGTCTTTGATCTGAACCGGGAGACGGTGGCGAAGATCTGCCGGTTCTCTGTGCCTCTAGGGTATCGGCGTGAGCAGCCTCCGGTGAAGCCGAAGCTTGGGCCGTTCATCCTCGTGATCGACGCGATCCTGGAGGCTGATCGGAACGCGCCGGTGAAGCAGCGTCACACGGCGCAGCGGATATTTGAGCGTCTGCGCGATGAGCACGGCTATACGGGCGGCTCCACCGTGGTGAAGGATTACGTCCGGCCGGCACGGCTACGCGAGGCATTCGTGCTGCTGTCTCATCCGCCAGGGCATGCGCAGGTAGATTTTGGCCAGTGCATCGGCTTCATCGGCGGTGTGCGGACGGTGAT
>JAKAZJ010000026.1 GCA_021826565.1 Pseudomonadota bacterium
GACCACGCGAAACGGCGGCATCGGCCCGGTCGGCAGGCCAAGCGCGGCGCAGACCTCGGGCCATACCCGGGCGGCCAGGGTTTCGGCCGGTTGATCGACCAGACGGTTGGCGGCGCTGACCGTCACCGAGACATGGCCCTGCTTGACGAACACCCATTCCGCCGTGCCGCCGATCAGACCGACGAAGCCCGGCGCGCGGGGCGGTGCATTCAGCTTGTAATGCAGATTGAGGATCGCCTCGAACGCATCGGGCACCGTGAGGCCGGGCAGCAGCGTGCCGGCCACCCAAGGCGGCAGCGCCATCACCACTTGGTCGCCGGCACGCAGCACCACCGGCCCCTCGGTGGTCCGCAGCGCCGCGAGCCGCCCGGCTTCCAGGTCCAGCGCGGCGATCCGTCGGCCGAACTGGACCGGGGCGCCGCGCGCCGTGAGCCAGGCGACGGCGGGATCGATCAGGCTATCGGCCAGCGACCGGCGTGGCAGCAACGGACGGCATGCGGCACCCCCGGCCAGCAGCGTCTCACGCAACACCGCACCCAGCAGCCGGGCCACACCGATCTCCGGCGCGGTATTCAACGCCGCCACGGCCAGCGGGGCGATCAGCCGGCGATACAGCATGTCATCGCGGACCACCGCGGCGACCGCGCGATCGTCGCGCACCAGCGCCAGACGCGCGAGGCGCAGATAGGCCCCGGCCCGCGTGTCCGGCACGCGCCGGCCGGGGCATAAGATCCACCAGCCGATGCGCCCCTGGTTCGGCCGCAGCACCCAGCGCGCCCCAGTGAGCAGGTCCAGAAACGGGAACATCGCCTGCGCCGGCATCGCCAGGCGATCGCGCGCATCGATGGCATCCAGGTACGTCATCGCCGCGCGGTTGCCCGACAGCAGAAGATGGTTTCCGTTGTCGATGACCAGGTCCAGCGCCCGGTCCGGATAAGACCGGCAGCGTCCACCGGCGGTCGGTCCGGCCTCGTACAGCGCCACCGACCGCCCGGCACCTACCAGCGCGACGGCGGCGGCCAGGCCGGACAGGCCGGCGCCCAGAACAGGGACGGTCGGGGGGGGGGCGTACATCGGCTCCGGCGCTGGTGGCGGGGGCGTGTGCTAGCCCGGATGGGCGGGGCGGGCCAGCGGGACGGGTCAGCGGGGGTGCAATCCTGCTTGTCGCTGCCCCGGCGATGCGTTAGCACCCGCACAACCGTCACAACCGAGAGGTTCCCCATGGCCCGCAACAAGATCGCCCTGATCGGCGCCGGCAATATCGGCGGCACATTGGCTCATCTGGTCGGGCTGAAGGAGTTGGGGGACGTCGTGCTGTTCGACGTGTTCGGCGGCGTGGCGGCGGGCAAGGCGCTCGATTTGATGCAGTCCGGGCCGGTGGAAGGGTTCGACGCCACCATGGCCGGCGGGTCCGACTACGCCGCCATCGCCGGGGCCGATGTGGTGATCGTAACCGCGGGATTTCCGCGCACCCCGGGGATGTCGCGCGACGATCTGATCGGCAAGAATGCCGGGGTAATCGCCGAGGTTGCTCAGGGCATCAAGGCCCATTGCCCGAATGCCTTCGTCATCGTCATCACCAATCCGCTGGACGCGATGGTCTGGGTGATGAAGGAGAAATCGGGCCTGCCGGCGAACCGCGTGGTGGGTATGGCGGGGGTTCTGGACAGTTCCCGCTTCCGCCTGTTCCTGGCCCAGGAATTCGGCGTTTCGGTTGAGGACGTCACGGCCTTTGTGCTCGGCGGCCACGGTGATTCGATGGTTCCGCTGACGCGCTATTCCACCGTCGCCGGCATCCCGGTCCCCGATCTGATCAAGATGGGCTGGACGACGCAGGACAAAATCGACGCGATCGTGAAACGCACCGCCAATGGCGGCGGTGAGATCGTGAAGCTGCTGGAGCGCGGCTCCGCGTTCTACGCCCCGGCCTCCTCGGCCATCGCCATGGCCGAGAGCTATCTGAAGGACAAGAAGCGGGTCCTGCCCTGCGCCGCCTATCTCAGCGGCCAGTACGGCATCGACGGGCTCTATGTCGGCGTGCCGGTGGTGATCGGCGCCGGCGGGGTGGAGCGGGTGGTGGAGATCGCCCTGAACGCGGAGGAACAAGCCGCGTTCGATGCCTCCTGCGCGACGGTGCGTGAACTGATCGAGGCATCCCGCAAGCTGATCGGCTGAGGGCGCCATGAACATCCATGAATACCAGGGCAAAGAGCTGCTGCGCCGCTATGGCGTGGCGGTGCTGGACGGGCATGTCGCCTGGACCCCCGACGAGGCCGCCGCGGCTGCGGCGAAGCTGCCCGGCCCCGTCTATGTGGTGAAATCGCAGATCCACGCCGGCGGGCGCGGCGCCGGCCGCTTCGCCGACGACCCGGGTGGGAAAGGCGGCGTGCGCTTGGCCCGCTCCGTCGAGGAGGTGCGCGCCGCCGCGGCGGCCATGCTGGGCCACGTCCTGGTCACCAAGCAGACCGGCCCGGCCGGGCGCAAGGTGCATCGGGTCTATATCGAGGCCGGCTGCGATATCGCTCGCGAACTATACCTGTCGCTGCTGGTCGATCGGGCCTCTGGCCGGATCACCATTGTCGCCTCGGCCGAGGGCGGCATGGAGATCGAAGATGTCGCGGCCCGCGCGCCGGAAAAAATCCTGCGCGTGGCGGTGGATCCAGCCGCCGGGTTCTTCCCGTTCCAGGCCCGCCGCCTCGGTTTCGGTCTGGGCCTGACGGCGGCGCAAGTCGGTGCATTCACGAAATTCGTGGGCGCGATGTATGCGGCGTTCACCGCGCTCGATTGCGCCATCGTCGAGATCAACCCGCTGGTGGTCACCGGCGCCGGCGCGGTGGTGGCGCTGGATGCCAAGGTCAGCTTCGATGACAACGCGCTGTTCCGCCACGCCGAGCTGGAAGCGCTGCGCGATGAGGCCGAGGAAGACCCGAAGGAGCTGGAAGCCGCCAAGCATGCGCTGAATTACGTCACCCTGGACGGCACCATCGGCTGCATGGTCAACGGGGCCGGCCTGGCGATGGCGACCATGGACATCATCAAGCTGTATGGCGCGGCACCGGCCAATTTCCTGGACGTGGGCGGCGGCGCGACGGCGGAACGGGTTACGGCGGCGTTCAAGATCATCCTGTCGGACCCGCATGTGGAGGGGATCCTGGTCAACATCTTCGGCGGCATCATGCGCTGTGACGTGATTGCCGAGGGCGTGGTGCTGGCGGCCCGCGAAGTGAAATTATCGGTCCCGCTGGTGGTGCGGCTGGAAGGCACGAATGTGGCGCAAGGCAAGGCGATCCTGGCCAAATCGGGACTGCCGATCATCGCTGCCGACAATCTGGCGGATGCCGCGGAAAAAGTGGTCCGCGCCGTGAAGGAGGCCGCATAATGGCGATCCTCGTCGACGCCAGCACCCGCGTGATCTGCCAGGGGTTCACCGGCGCGCAGGGCACGTTCCACTCGGAACAGGCGATCGCCTACGGCACGCGCATGACCGGCGGCGTGACCCCGGGCAAGGGCGGTTCGACTCATCTCGGCCTGCCGGTGTTCGATACCGTGGCGCAGGCGCATGAGACGGTGGGCGCGGATGCCTCTGTCATCTACGTCCCGCCGCCGTATGCAGCGGACGCAATCCTGGAAGCGATCGAGGCCGAAATCCCGCTGGTGATCTGCATCACCGAAGGCATCCCGGTCCTGGACATGGTGCGGGTGAAGCGGGCGTTGACCGGTTCGAAATCGCGCCTGATCGGACCGAATTGCCCGGGGGTAATCACGCCTGGGGCGTGCAAGATCGGCATCATGCCCGGGCATATCCATAAGCCGGGATCAGTTGGGATCGTGTCGCGCTCGGGCACCCTCACCTACGAGGCTGTGGCACAGACCACCGCGGCGGGGCTGGGACAAAGCTCCTGCGTGGGGATCGGCGGGGACCCCGTGAAGGGAACCGATTTCATCGAGGTCCTGGAGATGTTCCTGGCCGATCCGGCGACGAAGCAGATCGTGATGATCGGCGAGATCGGCGGGCAGAGCGAGATCGAGGCCGCCGAGTTCCTGGCCCGCTCGCCGGTGAAAAAGCCGACGGTGGGCTTCATCGCCGGGGCGACGGCGCCGCCGGGACGGCGCATGGGCCACGCTGGCGCGGTCATCAGCGGCGGGCGGGATACCGCGGCGGCGAAGATGGAGGCGATGCGGGCGGCCGGAATCCGCGTGTCGGAAAGCCCGGCGGCCCTGGGATCGACGATGCTGGATCTGCTTCGGGGGTGAACCCGCGCCGTGCTTGCGCCGACGCCGTGCCGGTGATGTAAGCCTCGATCACATGACCTGGTCCAGACATGGCCCCGGCGCCGATCGCCGCGGCTATCACCACGGCAATCTGCGTGAGGCGCTGATCGAGGCCGCGCTCGCGCTGATCGCCGTGCACGGCCCCGGCGGTTTCACCGTGGCCGAGGCCGCGCGCCGTGCCGGCGTCAGCCCCGCCGCGCCCTATCGGCATTTCCGCGATGCCGAGGCCCTGCTCGCAGAGATCGCGCGGCGCGGATTCGAGCAGCTGGAAGCCGCGCTCACCGCCGCCTGGCAGGACGGGCGGCCCGATCCGGTCAGTGCCTTCGAAGCGCTCGGCCGCGCCTATCTCGGCTTCGCACGCGCCGAGCCGGCCCAATACGCGGCGATGTTCGAGACCGATATCGCCACCGAGGAATACCCGAGCCTGGCCGCGGCTGCCGATCGCGCCTTCGCGGCAATGCGTCTGGCGGCCGAACGCCTCACCGGGAGCCTGCCGGCGCGCAACCGACCGCCCGCGCTGATGATGGCGCTGCATGTCTGGGCGATGTCGCACGGCATCGCCTCCCTGTTCTGCCGGCCCGACCGGGCGCGGCGGCCCTTGCCGATGGCGCCGGAGGAGCTGCTGGAGGCGGGGGTGCTGCTCTATCTCCAGGGAATCAGGTTGGCGGGCGGGGAATCGCGGCCAAGGGACGTTTGACCGGGGGGCATTTGATCGGGGCCTCTTGACAGGATGTTTGGCCGTCATAAATGTGAATGTGCCTTACATTCACATTGAGGCCTGAAACAATGCACGCAGCCGATCACTCTGCCGCTGGCGCGCCGGGCTGGCATCCCGGTTGGCATCGAGGCTTGCACGGGGCGATGACGTCCGGCCCGCCTTGGCGGTCGCCCGGTTCATCCCATTGGGGTCCCCCATGGGGATCGGGATTCTCGGTTCGCCATGTCCTGCACGCGGGCCCGTTCTGGATCCTTGCGGTGGTTCTCGGCTTCATCGTCTGGTGGCCGATCGGACTCGCAGCACTTCTGTTCGGTTTTGGGAGACGCATCATGGGTTGCGGATGGCATCAGCGCCGGGCAATGGCGCAGACGGGAACGGGTTATGGCGGCTCGGAGCCGGAACGGCACCACGCGCCCTGGTCGGGCTGGGGCGGCTGCCGTGGCCGTGCCGAGGCGATGCCGCCGAGCGGTAACCGTGCCTTCGACGAGTACCGCGCCGACACTCTGCGCCGGCTGGAGGACGAGCAGAAGGAGTTCGCAACGTTCCTCGACCGCCTGCGTTTCGCCCGCGACAAGGCCGAGTTCGACGCCTTCGTGGAGGAGCGTCGCCGCCCGCCCGCCCCGTCGGAACCCGCGGCCGACGCGCCGCCCGCCTGAACCGCGTAGGCAAGCCGCCGCCCGCGCCGGCCTTGGCCGCGCGCGGGCGCGGTTGCCTTCGCCAGCCGCTTGTTCCGATCGCACTTATCCGCGAGTGACGGCAGATCGCGAGACGTATCGCCCGCTGCCAGAGCCCGCACGGTCCTCGGCGCCCAACTCCTCGGCGCCCCGGTCCTGGGCACGCGGATGGCGGCGGCGCCGGCCAGGGCGCCGTTGCGCCGCACCCGACCTTCGTGCTTCTTTAACCGGTTCCCTTGTATCCGCATCCCTGTCCCACGGGACGGAGCCGGCCGGTCATGAACAAACCGCTGCACGACGTCGATTTCCTCCATTGGACCATCGCCCAGGCCGCCGCGCTTCGGCATGCCGGGACGATGCGGATCAACACGCCCGACCCGATCGACTGGGAGAGCGTGGCCGAGGAGATCGCGTCCCTGGGTCGGTCCGAGCGCGCCGGGTGGTTGGACCCGATCGACACGCAGCGCCGCGAGATCCGTCGTTTGCTGAAGGATAGCCCCAGCCTGAAACGCGAGGTCTCGTCGTTGGTCACGGATGAACTTCCGGACGTCCGTCGCACGATCGCCCGCGCCGCCGCCCGCCATAATGAGACGCTTTCGGCCGACCCCACCAGCCTTGTTTTCGACGCAGATCAGGTCCTGGACGAATCCTACCCGCCGGAGCCTTGACCGTCCCCCCGCCCTGCGCCACGTGACCGCCGTTGAACCCGGCCGCGCCCCCGCGTCCGGATAGTGCCCGCATGACCCGCAAGGACCCAACCATGGCTGGCGTCGATCTTCTTGCCTCCGCCGTCACCGGCGCGAACGCCGCCTTCCTCGGTGCAACCTACGCCAGCTGGGCCGCCGATCCCGCATCCGTCGATCCCAGCTTCGCCGCGCTGTTCGCCGCGCTGGATGAGGACACGCGCGCGGTGATCGAGGACGCGACCGGCGCGTCCTGGACCCCGCAGCAAGCGTCCGCGCCCACCCAAGCGGTCCCGGCCGCGCCCGCCGATCTGCGCGGCACCGTGGTCCCGTCGTTGCGCGCCCTGATGTTGATCCGCAGCTACCGGGTGCGCGGCCATCTGGAGGCGCGCCTCGATCCGCTCGGTCTTGCCGCGCCGAAGCCGCACCCGGAGCTCGATCCAGCCACCTACGGCTTCACCGAAGCCGATCTCGACCGGCCGATCTTCATCGACAACGTGCTGGGCCGTGAGACCGCGACACTGCGCGAAATCGTCACGATCCTGCGCGCCACCTATTGCGGCGCGATCGGTGTCGAGTTCATGCACATCCAGGACCCGGAACAGAAATCCTGGATCCAGCGGCGGGTGGAGGGTGCGCCTTGGCTCAACGCCTTCGACGCGGCGGCCAAGCGCGTCATCCTGCGCCAGCTCACCGAAGCGGAAAGCTTCGAGACATTCTGCCAGCGCCGCTACGTCACGACCAAACGCTTCGGCCTGGAAGGCGGCGAGGTCACCATCCCCGCCATGCACGCGATCATCGCCACCGCGGCGGCCGCGGGCGTGAACGAAGTCGCGATCGGGATGCCGCATCGCGGGCGCTTGAACACGCTGGTCAACATCGTCCAGAAACCGCTGACCGCGCTGTTCTCCGAGTTTGGCGGCGAGAGCTTCAAGCCCGATTCCGTGCAAGGCTCGGGCGACGTGAAATACCACCTTGGCACCTCGACAGATATCGAGATCGACGGACGGGCGGTGCATCTTTCGTTGCAGCCGAACCCCTCGCATCTGGAGGCGGTCGATCCGGTGGTGATCGGCAAGGTCCGCGCGCGCCAGGACGAGGCCGGGGACACCAAGACGCGCCGCTCGGTGATGGCGATCCTGATGCATGGGGACGCCGCCTTTGCCGGCCAGGGCCTGGTCTATGAAACCCTGGCGATGAGCCAGCTGATCGGCTACCGCACCGGCGGGACCATTCATATTGTCGTAAACAACCAGATCGGTTTTACCACGGTCCCCGCGCACGCATTCTCGGGCCTCTATTGCACCGACGTCGCGAAATCCATCCAGGCGCCGATCCTGCACGTGAACGGTGACGATCCCGAGGCGGTGGTGTTCGCCGCCCGCATGGCCGCCGAATACCGCATGGAATTCGGCTGCGATATCGTGCTGGACATCGTCTGCTACCGCCGCCACGGCCACAACGAAACCGACGAGCCGGCGTTCACCCAGCCGCTGATGTATCGCGCCATCGCGGCACTTCCGACCACGCGAACGCTGTACGCCGGGCGCCTGGCCGCCGCGGGCGTCGTCACCGCCGCCGAAGCCCAGGCCATGGCCGACGAACTGACCGCCACACTGGAAGCCGCCAACGCGGCGGCGAAATCCTACAAGCCCAACAAGGCCGATTGGCTGGAAGGCCACTGGTCGGGCCTGTCGCAACCCGAGGACGACACCGAACGCACCCAGCTTCCCACCGCCGCCGCCCCGGACATGTTGCGCGAAGTCGGCGCCGCCCTGGCCCGCGTGCCGGACGGTTTTGCGGTCAATCCCAAGATCGCGCGTCAGCTGGACGCCAAGCGCGCCATGATCGAAACCGGGGAGGGCATCGACTGGGCAACCGGCGAGGCGCTCGCCTTCGGCACCCTGCTTGTGGAAGGCCACCGCGTGCGGCTGTCCGGGGAAGACTGCCAGCGCGGCACGTTCAGCCAGCGTCACGCGGTGCTGATCGACCAAGACAATCAGAACGAATACACGCCGCTGAACAACGTCGCGCCCGGCCAGGCCCGGATCGAGATCTTCAATTCGCTGCTGTCAGAAGCCGGCGTATTGGGGTTCGAATACGGCTACACCCTGGCCGACCCGCGCACCCTGGTGCTGTGGGAGGGCCAGTTCGGCGATTTCGCCAACGGCGCGCAAGTCATCATCGACCAGTTCCTGGCGTCGGGCGAATCGAAATGGCTGCGCATGTCCGGCCTGACCCTGCTGCTGCCGCACGGATATGAAGGCCAGGGACCGGAACATTCCTCGGCCCGGCCGGAACGCTATCTCCAGCTTTGCGCCGAGCGCAACATGATCGTGTGCAATCTCACCACGCCGGCGAACTACTACCACGCGCTGCGTCGCCAGCTGCACCGCAATTTCCGCAAGCCATTGGTGATCTTCACGCCGAAATCGCTGTTGCGCCACAAGCTGGCGGTCTCGAAGCTGGAGGAATTCGCCACCGGCAGCAGTTTCCGCTTCGTGATCCCCGAGATCGACCCGATCGCGCCACCCGAAACGGTGCGCCGGGTCGTGATCTGCACCGGCAAGGTCTATTACGATCTGCTCGCGCAGCGGCGTGAGCGCGCGGTCAACGATGTTGCCCTGATCCGCCTGGAACAGCTCTACCCGTTCCCGGAACGCACGCTGGGCCGAGCGCTCGCGCCCTATCCGAACGCCACCGTGATCTGGTGCCAGGAAGAACCCGAGAACATGGGCGCCTGGTCGTTCGTCGATCGGCGCATCGAGCGCGTGCTGCTCGGCCTGGAGGGGCATAAGTCGCGCCGCCCGCGCTATGTCGGCCGCACCGAGGCGGCCAGCCCCGCAACCGGCCTTGCGCGCACGCATCTGGCCGAACAATCGGCCCTGGTCGGCGACGCGCTCGGGTTGTAAGTGCCCCCCACAGCCGGCCACGGAGACAGACGATGGCGACCGAGATCAAAGTGCCCGCGCTGGGCGAAAGCGTGACCACCGCCACCGTCGCCCGCTGGCTGAAATCCGCCGGCGACGCGGTCGCGGCCGACGAACCGCTGGTGGAGCTGGAGACCGACAAGGTGACCGTGGAGGTCAACGCGCCCGCCGCCGGCGTGCTGGTCGCGATCAGCGCCGATCAGGGCGCCGAGGTCGATGTCGGCGCGGTGCTTGGCCTGCTGGAAGCGGGTGCGGTAGCCACCCGTCCCGCCGCGGGCGTCGCCCCGCCGCCGCTTCCGCCCGGTCCCGTCTCCCGTCCCGCGGCGCCGCCACCGGCCGCGGCCGCCGTTGCCGCCCCCGCACCGCTGCCCGCCGCGGCCAAGCTGATCGAGGAGAATGCACTCGCCCCCGCGGCGATCGGTGTCGGCACCGGCAAGGACGGCCGCCTGACCAAGGGCGACGTGCTGGCGTTCCTTGCACGCCCCGCCCCAGCCGCCCCTGCACCGTCGCCGAAACCCGCGCGCGCGCCGGACGCGCGAGAGGAACGGGTCCGCATGACCCGGCTGCGCCGCACCATCGCCGCGCGGCTCAAGGAAGCGCAGAACACCGCGGCGATGCTGACGACCTTCAATGAGGTCGATATGTCGGCGGTCCTGTCGCTGCGCGCCGCATACCGGGACGCATTCGAAAAGAAGCATGCCGGCGTACGGCTCGGTTTCATGGGCTTCTTCGTGCGCGCCTGCGTCAACGCGTTGCAGGAATTCCCCGCCGTCAACGCCGAGATCGACGGCGAGGACCTGGTTTACAAGCACTACGTCCATATGGGCATCGCGGTTGGCGGCGCGTCCGGCCTGGTGGTGCCGGTGATCCGCGATGCCGATCAGCTCGGTCTGGCCGGGATCGAGCGTGCTATCGCCGATTACGGCAAGCGCGCGCGGGACGGCGCGCTGAAGCTGGACGAACTCGCCGGCGGCACGTTCAGCATCACCAATGGCGGCGTGTACGGCTCGTTGATGTCCACCCCGATCCTCAATCCGCCGCAGTCGGGCATCCTCGGGATGCACAAGACCCAGGACCGGCCGGTCGCCATCGCCGGGAAGATCGAGATCCGGCCGATGATGTATCTGGCACTGTCCTACGACCACCGGGTGGTGGACGGGCGGGAGGCGGTTTCGTTCCTGGTCCGCGTCAAGGAGCAGATCGAGGACCCGCGGCGGATGCTGCTGGAGGTCTGACGCAGGGGGCCCCGGCGCGCGCTACCCCATCAACTCGAACGCCGCCCGCACCAGCGCCTGCACGCCGATCCCGATACACGCCTCATCCGGCTGATACCCGGAATTATGCAGCCGGTCCGCCCGGCCCGGCCCGCCCGACCCCACGCGCAGATGCGCCGCTGGCACCAACTCGGCCAGTTCGGCGAAATCCTCCCCGCCCATGCTCGGTTCC
>JAKAZJ010000027.1 GCA_021826565.1 Pseudomonadota bacterium
CTGCGGGGAGTGCAATCTGCGCAAAGGCTCCCGCCTGCCGCGGGAATGTGCGATGTTCCCGCGCGCCCATCCGCGCCAGCCCACAACCTGGGAGTTGCAGGACCAGGGCCGTGCGTTCCCGCCCAACTACCTGCACGAAAGCTGGCGGGATTATCTCTATTGGGATAGCGAACTGGAGAGCTGAGCCGGGCGCCGCCGTGAAGCGGGCGCCGTCGGCCAGGCTGCCTGGTTGCGGGGATTCCATTCTGGTAGAGTATCGATGCGGCGCGGCATGCTTCTCCCGCCCCGCGGTTCGTGCGTAGATACCCGGGTCAAGCCCGGCATGACGCACCCGTCGCGGGCGCCCCCGGAATCCCGATGCCAAGACACCCCGGTCGCCGTTCCCCCGGCCAGCTTCCCCCTGTCGCGCTGGTCCGCATCACCGGGTCCGACGCCGACGGCGACGCGCTCGCCCGCCCGGAGACGTGGCCCATCGCGGGCGATACCCCTGGGAACCGCCCTGGCGACGCTCCCGGTCCGCCGCCGCGCATTCTGATGGCCCCGGAGCCGGCCGGGCGCCCCGCGCTCGCCCCTGGCCAGCGCGTCCTGGCCCGGCTGCGTCCCGCCGGGCCGGGCGTGTATGAAGGCCGTACCGTGAAGATCCTGCCGGACGCACCCGGCCGCATCCTGGGCATCTTCCGCGCCGTCGCGAACGATCGGCAGGCCGCCGGCCGCATCACCCCCACCGATCGCCGCGCCCGCGCCGAATGGACCGTCCCGCACGGCGCCACTGCCGATGCCGAAACGGACGAGATCGTGCTCGCCGAACCGCTCCCCGGCCCCGGCTATGGCCTGCGTCCGGCGCGGGTGCTGGAACGCCTCGGCCGTCTGGGGGACGCGCGCGCCGTCAGCCTGCTGGCGATCGCCTCGCATCAGATCCCGCACGAATTCGATCCCGACGTGCTGGCCGAGGCGGATGCCGCCGGCGCAACGGACGCCACCGGGCGCGAAGATCTGCGCCCCCTCCCCCTGGTCACGATCGACGGCGCGGATGCGCGCGATTTCGACGACGCGGTGTTCGCCGCACCCACCGCCACCGGCCACCGCCTGATCGTGGCGATCGCCGATGTCGCCCATTATGTCCTGCCCGGCTCGGCGCTGGACCGCGCCGCGCGCGCGCGCGGCAACAGCGTCTATTTCCCCGATCGCGTGGTCCCGATGCTGCCCGAGGCGCTGTCCACCCATTGGTGCAGCCTGCGCCCCGGCGAAGACCGCCCCTGCCTGTTCGCCGAGATCGCGATCGACGCCCAGGGCAACAAGACGGCGCACCGATTCGGGCGCGGGATCATGCGCAGTGCCGCGCGGCTGACCTACGAAGCCGCGCAGGAGGCACGGGACGGCCGCATCCGCCTCGACCTGCCGATCGCGGTACTGGCCAATCTGTATGCCGCCTTCGCCGCGCTATCGGCCGCCCGTGCCGCACGCGGGACGCTCGAGCTCGATCTGCCGGAACGCCAGGTGATCCTGCACCCGAACGGCCGCGTCGCCGATGTGCGCCCCCGCCCGCGCCTCGACAGTCACCGCCTGATCGAGGAGTTCATGATCGCCGCCAATGTCGCCGCGGCCGAGGAACTGACCGCGCGCGGCATCCCCACCCTGTTTCGTGACCACGCCCCGCCGGCCGCGGAGAAACTGGAGGAGCTGCGTTCCGTCCTGGCCACGATGGAGCTCTCGCTGGCGCCCGGCAACCGCATCCTGCCGCGCGATCTGGACCGCATCCTGCGCCGCGTCGCCGGGACCGACATGGCGCCGATGGTCAACGAACTGATCCTGCGCGCCCAGTCCCAGGCCGTGTATGCCCCCGACAATATCGGCCATTTCGGCCTGGCCTTGCGTGCCTACGCGCATTTCACCAGCCCGATTCGCCGCTATGCCGATCTGGTGGTGCATCGCGGGCTGCTCGGCGAGGCGCCCCATGCGGGCACCGGCACGGATCTGGCCGAACTCGGCGATCACGTCACCGCCACCGAACGCCGCGCCCAGGCCGCCGAACGCGAGGCGATGGACCGTTACCTGGCCTCGTTCCTGGATGGACGGGAGGGCGACGTGTTCGCCGCCCGTGTCTCTGGGGTCACAGGTTTCGGCATTTTCGTCACGCTGGCGGAAAACGGTGCCTCCGGCATTGTCCCACGCCGCTCCCTGCCGGATGATTTCTATCACCATGACCGGCGCGCGGGCGCCCTGACCGGAAGCCGCACCGGCCTGACTTTCCGCCTGGGTCAGGCGTTGGAGGTCCGGCTGGCGGAGGCGACCCCGGCCACCGGCGGTCTCGTGTTCCAGCTCCTGGGGGGCATCCCGCCGCGACCCATCCCGCGCGGCAAGCATTCGGGGAAACGGTCCCGCCGCCGGTGAGAGGCTTCGGTTTCCTGTTCCTGCTGCTGACCTTCGCGGGTTCGGCGCCGCCGGCGTCCGCCGCGCCCGGGTTCGATTCCGGGCTGACGCAGCGAATCTATACCGTCGCCCTGACCTTCATCGCCCCGCGCGCCCTGGCGCCGGTCTCGGTGCCGCAACTGACCTTGTGGGGGCTGCGCGGGATCACCGCGCTGGATCCGGATCTGACCGCGGAGCTGCGCTCAGGGCGGCTGATCCTGGCATCGCGCCGCGGCGTGGTCCTGTCACTGGCCGCGCCGATGGACGAGCGGGCGGGCGCGTGGGCCGCGCTCGCCACCACGATCCAGGCAGCGGCGTGGAACGCCTCCCCCGCGCTGCGCCGGGCAGGGACCGAGGGCGTGGTGGGGTCCTTCTTCGACGAGATGTTCGATCACATGGACCCGTATTCCCGCTACATCGCGCCGCGCGCCGCCGCGGCGGACGAGGCGGCACGCGGCGGCGGCACCGGAATCGGGCTGCGCCCGGCGCGACGCGGCGGCGCGGTGATCGCCGGGCGGGTCAATCCGCAGGGCCCGGCGGGCCGGGCCGGCGTGCGGCCGGGGGACGTGATCCTGGCGGTGGACGGACACGCGGTGGCGGGGGCGAAGCTGGCGGCCGTGGCCGGCTGGCTGGCGGGCGCCGAGGGCAGCACGGTGCGGCTGCGCTGGGTGGTGCCGGGACGCGGCACGGTGACCACCGCAATCGCGCGGGTGCGCGTGCCGCCGCGCACCGTGTTTTCGGACCGGCTGGCGGGGATGCTGCTGGTGCGCATCACGCGCTTCAACCGCGCGACCGACACCGAGTTCGCCGCGGCGATCGCAGGGGGCATGGCGACGCGCAAGCCGCCGGACGGGATCGTGCTGGACCTGCGCGGCGATCCCGGCGGCCTGCTGGACCAGGCGGTCGCGGTGGCGGACGCGCTGCTCGGCGCCGGGGTGGTGGCGCGGACCGACGGGCGCGCCCAGGCCGCTTCTACGATCTGGCGCTCCGCCGCAGGAGAGCTGGCGCCCGGTGAGCCGGTGGTGGTGCTGATCGACGGTCGGACCGCCAGCGCCGCCGAGATTCTGGCCGCCGCCCTGGCCGACCGGGGCCGCGCGGTGGTGGTGGGCAGCGCCAGCTTCGGCAAAGGTCTGGTCCAAAGCTTCACGCGGCTTCCCGGCGGCGGCGAGTTGTTCGTGACCTGGAGCCGCGTGTTGGCGCCGCGTGGTTGGCCGATCCAGGCGGTGGGGGTGCTGCCACAAATCTGCACCAGCCTCGGGGTGACGGCGGTGGAACGTCAGCTTGGCGCGCTGGAAGCCGGGACCCAGCCAATGCTGGGGGCGCTGGTGGCGGAACGGCGGCTGCGCGCGCCGGTGCCTCCGGCCGAAGCGGTGGCGGTCCGCGCGGCATGCCCGGCGGCGGTGGGACAGGAAGTGGACCTGGAGGCCGCGCATTACCTGATCGGGCATCCCGCCGCCTACGCCGCGGCGCTGCTGCCGCCGCTGCGCGAGCGGCTGGCGCTGCCGGGAGCCGGGGGGGCGCCGTAGGCGCGGCGGTATCGCCGCGCGCTACTGCGCCGCGCGGCGATTCCCCTCGGGGGTCGGAAAGAAGATATCGGTCGAAATCTCCTCCGGGCGCAGGCATCCGGTATAGGCCATGGTCTTGTCGAGTTCACTGCGGATGAACCCCACCGCCTGCGCCGCGCCACGCTGACCGCCCACGGCGGTCCCGTACAAGGTCGCCCGCCCGGTCAGCACGCATTTCGCCCCCAAGGCCAGTGCCTTGGCGATATCGGACCCGCGGCGCACCCCGGAATCGAGAATGACGGTAGCCTTGTCGCCCACGGCGTCGGCAATTTCCGGCAACAGGTCGATCGTCGCCGCCGCGCTGTCCATGTTGCGTCCGCCATGGTTGGACACGATCAGCCCGTCCACCCCGGCGCTGATCGCGCGCAGCGCGTCGTCGGCCCGGTTGATCCCCTTCAGCATCAGGATACCCGGCCATTTGTCGCGGAAGATCTTGATATCGTCCCATGACAGCGAATCCTGCCGCATCACCTCGCGCGTGCCCGGATCGGTGCCAATCGGGCGGCGATACGGGTCCGGGTAGTTCTCGTTGCGCGGCATGCCGATGGTCGTGAAATACTTCATCAGCACGGTGGCAAACCAGGTCGGGTGGCGCATGATGTCCAGCGTGAACCGCGCCGTCGGGTGGAATGGCAGAAGGAACCCGTTGCGCGCATTGTATTCCCGGTTCGGCGGCACGATCGTATCCGTGGTCACGATCAGCGCCTCGAACCCGGCGTTCTTCGCTCGCTCGATCAACTGGTACGACAATTCGCGCTGCTTCCAGACATAGAGCTGGAACCACAGTCGGAAATTGGCCTCCTTGGCGATCTTCTCCATCGAGGTCATCGCCCCGGTGGCAAGCGTGAACGGGATGCGCGCCGCGGCGGCGGCTTTCGCCAGTTCCAGCTCGCCCTCGTGCCAGCACAGCCCGGCCGCCCCGGTCGGCGCGATCGCCATCGGCAGCGCGATCTCCTTGCCGAACAGCGTGGTTTTCGTGCTGCGGCCGGAGACGTCCATCAATGCGCGATGGCGCAGCTTGATCCGCTCGAAGGCAGCGCGGTTGTTGCGCAGCGCCACCTCGTCCTCGGTGGCGCGATCGACGAATTCGAAGACGCCGCGCGGCAGGCGCCGGCGCGCGGCCTCACGCAGGTCGTTGACATTGTAGCAGCGATCCAGCGCGGCCATGCGGCGTTTCCCCCTCGACGAAGGCGCGATGATGCGACCCAGCGCCGGGGTGTCAAGCACGGGCTTGACGGGTCGGCGCGCGCCGCCTAAATGCCGCCTCCTCCCGGCCGGCTTATCCGGCCGCGGATGCCCCCGGATGCCCAGGTGGCGGAATTGGTAGACGCGCAGGTTTCAGGTACCTGTGGCCGCAAGGTCGTGGAAGTTCGAGTCTTCTCCTGGGCACCATCCGCAAGGACCACACCACCATGAGCGTGACGCAGTTCATTCCGGGCGGCGTCGTGCATTTGCATCGCGACGACCTGCCCGCCGACGTGGCGTTCGGTCCGGTGGTTGCGGTGGATACCGAAACCATGGGCCTCAATCCGCATCGCGACCGGTTGTGCCTGGTGCAGCTCTCCTCGGGCGACGGCACCGCCCATCTGGTGCAGCTGCGCCCCCCCTCGCTCGGCGGACGTGGCTTCGACTGCCCGAACCTTGCCCGCCTGATGGCCGATCCCGCCACCCTCAAGCTGATGCATTTCGCCCGCTTCGATGTGGCCGTGCTGCAGCACAGTCTGGGGATCACCGTAGCCCCGATCGCCTGCACCAAGATCGCCGCCAAGCTGGTCCGCACCTTCACCGATAGACACGGGCTACGCGATTTGTGCCGTGAGCTGCTCGGCGTGGAGATCAGCAAGCAGCAGCAAAGCTCGGACTGGGGTGCGGCCGAGCTGACGCCCGAACAACTTGCCTATGCCGCCTCGGACGTGCTGCATCTGCACGCGCTGTGGGCGAAGCTGGAAGCGCTGCTGATCCGCGAGGGAAGGCGCGAGCTGGCCGCCGCCTGCTTTGCGTTCCTCCCAGCCCGCGCCCGGCTCGATCTGCTGGGCTACGAAACGCCCGATCTGTTTGCACACTGACCGGGCTGGGCTGACACGGCGGGACGAACCCGCTACACTCACGCCGCGCGCGAGTGGCGAAATGGTAACCGCAGGGGTCTCAAAAACCCCCGGGGGCAACCCCTTGCCGGTTCGAGTCCGGCCTCGCGCACCATCCCCCACATCCGAACAAACTGGGAATGTCGGCGGGAAACACCCGGGCGCAATGCCGCTTCGCAGCGGCTGGCCGGCCATCAGGCATCTTGTTAAAACCCGGCCCGCGATCCGCACCACCTGGCCCCGGGAGAGACCGATGCCCAAGATGACGCTCGATGACATCGTCAACGCCCGCAAGGCGCTGGAGAAGGAGCTCGACGAGTACGACGCCGACCAGAAAAAGCTGCAGACCCGCATCAACAAGACGATGGGCGAATATCGCACCATCGCCGAGGGGATGGATCACGGCCGCGACGTCATCGCCGACCAAAAGAAGGAACTCAAGGACGCCTACACGGCCTGGGACAAAATGTCGGACAAGCTCCAGCGAATCAAATCCGACGTCACCACGGTGGGTAAAGAAGCCAAGGCGACCACTCCCGGGCTGGATAAATTCGCCGACGCGGCAGAGAAGCTGTCGAAGGCGCTGGCGTCCTGCGGCGGCGATCTCGCCGAGATCAAGGCCGAAAACGAGACCATCAAGAAGCTGACCAAGGTCGCCGGACGGCTGGGCGCGGACTACAGCAACATCATCCAGCAGACCGACGGGTTGCCAAAGGACCCGGCCGCGCCGCCGCCGATCTCGGCCTGAAAATCTGCCATTGCGCGCGGGCAGCTTGGGTTCCGACGCTGGCGCGCGTGGGGTGCATGTTCCCGGGGAGCGCGTGCGAATGGATGTTCCGCGACGGCAATGGTCAGGATCGACACCGCTCTACCATCATGCAGGCACCCGCTAGCCGCGGCGGAACAATGCCGCCAGGTCTCCGGCCGCGAACGTGAGGACGGTCGGGCGGCCGTGGCTGCATGTCGCTGCCCGCGGCGTGGCTTCCATCCGGCGCAACAGGGCGTCCATTTCCTCGGCGCGCAGCCGCCGCCCGGCACGGATCGAGCCGTGGCAGGCCAGTCGCGCAAGCGCCGCGTCCAGCCGCGCCCGCAACGCCGCGGCCGGGGTTTCGCCATCACCAGGCGTATCCCCTGGACCGTCCCCGCCAGCATCCCATTCCGCCAGTTCATCGGCCAGGTCGCGCAGCAGCGGCGCCGGGTCGGGCGTGCCCAGCAGCGCCGGCAGGGCACGCACCAGCACGGTCCCGGGGCCAAAGCCTTCCAGCTCCAGTCCCAACCGCGCCAGCGCCGGGGCCTGGGCAACCAGCCGCGCCGCGTCCGCCGCCGCCAACTCCACCACCGCCGGCACCAGCAGCGCCTGGGCGCGCACCCCGCCGGCCACCAGCTGTGCGGCCAGCGCCTCATGCGTCAGGCGTTCATGCGCCGCGTGCTGATCGACCAGAACCAGGGCGCCGTCGGCGGCAACCGCGACGATGTAGGTGTCGGCCACCTGGCCCAGCGGCGCGCCCAGGGGATGCGCCGCGCTCGGCGCCACGCTTGCCACCGGCGCCGTTGCGGGCGGGGTCGGAAACGGCAAGCTGGCCTCGGCCAGACCGTTCACGGCGCCGGGCATCCCACCAACCGGCACCGATCCCCAAGCGGGCCGCGCACCCCAGCCCAGGCGTCCGGGGGAACGAAAGGACAGCGGAGGACGCACCGGCGGCACCGCGCTGCCGGCGGCGCCGGCCAGCGCCCGCCCGATCGCGCCGATCACCAGGGCGCGGACCTCGCCCGGATCGCGGAAACGCAGTTCGGCCTTGGCCGGATGGACGTTCACGTCCAGCGCCTCGGGCGGTAGATCCAGCCACAGCGCGGCCACCGGATGGCGGCCGGCGGCGATCACGGCGCGATAGGCCACGCGCAAAGCAGTTTTCAGCACCGGATCGGCCACCGGGCGGCCGTTCACGGTCAGCGCCTGGGCAGCGGCGGTGGCGCGCGTCACCGCCGGCGAGGCGACGAAGCCCGCCAACCGCATCTCCCCCCGGGTCGCGTCGAGCGCGATCAGCGCCGCGGCGGCATCCGGGCCCAACAAAGCGGCAGCCCGGGCGGCGCGGTCCTGGGCGGGAAGGTCGAAGACCACGCGCGCATCGGTCGTGAAGCGGAACGCCACGCCCGGCGCGGCCAGCGCCAGGCGGCGCACCGCCATTTCGGCGTGTTCGGCTTCCAGGCGCGGCGATTTCAGGAATTTGCGCCGCGCCGGAGTGGCGAAGAACAAGTCGCGCATCTCTGCCCTGGTTCCGGGCGCGCCGGCAGCGGGGACCACCGGGGCAACCGTGCCCCCATCCACGGCGATGGTCCAGGCATTGGGTGCGCCCGCGGGGCGGGAGGTCAAGGCGAGACGCGCGGCGGCGCCGATCGACGGCAGTGCCTCGCCCCGGAATCCCAGGGTGGCGATCCGGACCAGATCGTCGTCTGGCAGCTTGGACGTGGCGTGACGCTGCACGGCGAGGGCGAGCGAGGCCGCATCCATGCCGCATCCGTCATCGACCACCTCGATCCGTTCGATCCCGCCACCGGCGATCGCAATGGCGATGCGGGTGGCGCCCGCATCCAGCGCGTTCTCCACCAGTTCCTTCACCGCCGCGGCCGGGCGCTCGATCACCTCGCCGGCGGCGATGCGGTTGACCAGGATCTCCGGCAGGATGCGCAAGCTGGGCATCAGCCTGACCCACGACGCCGCCCGAGGCGGACGATCAGCAGGATGAAGCGGAACTGGGGCGCCATGGCAACTCTATAGGCGCTGCCCCGGGCGGGGACCAGCACGGGAGACCAGCATGGGGGACCAGCATGACGGTGGGATTTTCGTTTTGCCGATGCTCGCCCGGTCTTGGCGCGACAGCCGCTGAAACGGTGCTAGAAAGCGCGTTCAACAGCCATCGCACGCGATGATGGTGGAAGATTCAAAGGGACGACGGATGCCACCCGGCACGAGTTTTCCCCCGCTGCGTCGGGGGTGCGCGATGAGCAGGCGATGACCGCGCCGGCGCGACTCGCGCTGTATTTCGCACCGGAGCCGGACGATCCGCTGGCCAGCGCCGGCCCAGCCTGGCTCGGCCGCGACGCGGAGACCGGCGCCGCGCTCGTCCAACCAGCCCTGCCCGACATCGCCGCAGCCACCGCGGACCCGCGCCGCTACGGTTTCCACGCCACGCTGAAGCCTCCGTTCCGCCTGGCCGACGGCGTCAACTGGGCCGATGCAATCGCCGCCGCCGAAACTCTGGCCGCCAGCGTTGCCCCGTTCCCGCTACCGCCGCTGGCCGTGGCCGAAATCGGCGGGTTCCTCGCGCTGCGCGAAACCGCCCCCTGCCCGCCGCTCCAGGCGCTGGCGGATGTGGCCGTGGCCTGGCTGGATCCGCTGCGCGCCCCGCCGCCGCCCGAGGAACTGGCCCGCCGCCGGCGTCACGACCTGTCCCCCGCGCAAGCCGGGATGCTGGCGCGCTGGGGCTACCCGTACGTGTTCGGCACCTGGTTCTTCCACATGACGCTGACCGAACGTCTGGACCCCGCCCCGCGCGCTGCGTGGCGCGCGCGGGCGGAGGCGTTCCTCGCGCCTGCCCTGGCCGCACCGCGGGCGCTTCGCTCGGTCTGCCTGTTCACCGAGGCCGCGCCCGGGGCGCCGTTCCGCCTGGCGCTGCGTCTGCCTTTGCGAGGCTGAGCAGGGCGGTGAGAAACCGCGCCGCTCCCACCGCCGGCGTGGCGTCGTTGACCACCGCGCGCGAGCAGATCCCAGTTGGCAGGGCCACGTCGCGGGCCAGGCGCGCGGCGCGATCCGCGGCATCCTCGCGCCCGCGCGCGGCCAGGCGCGCGGCCAGCAGCGCGGGCGGGGCGGTGACCAGGATCACGCCCACCGGAAAGCGCGCCGCTGCCGCGGCGATCACCGCGCGCGAGACATTCGCCACCACGCAGCAGCCGGCCGCCAGATCGGCGGCGATGGCGGACGGAATGCCATAGGACAGGCCATGCGCCTGCCATTGCAGCGCGAAATCGCGGGAAGCGAAGTCCGCCATGGTGGCGGGTTCATGGTCCTCGCCGCCGGCATCGGCGGGGCGTGTGATAACACGGCGCGGGAAGCGGAAGCGCGCGTCCCCGGCCAGGGTGGCGCGTGCGGCGGCGAGCAGTGTGTCCTTGCCCGCGCCGGACGGTCCCACCACCAGGATCAGGCGGCCGGCAGGCACGGTGCGATCAGCGCGTGAAAATCAATCGAAGCCGTGAATGAACGCCTGCTGAAATTGCGCGGGCTTTCCTCCGGATTCGGCAGTTCGCGGGCACGCATTCGCAAACTCTCAGTGGCTGGCGGCAGCGATCGCGGCGGTAATGCAGGCCTCGGCCTCGGCGCGGTCCGCCCAGCCGGTGACCTTCACCCATTTGTCGGTTTCCAGGTCCTTGTAGCGCTGGAAGAAATGCTCGATCGCGGCGCGGGTGATCGGCGGCAGGTCGGTGATGGATTCAACCGCGGAATGATGCGGATGGACGCGGTCATGGGGCACGCAGATGATCTTCTCGTCCGGTCCCTTCTCATCTTCCATGCGCAGCATCCCGATCGGGCGCGCGCGCACCACCGCGCCGGGCACCACCTGCGA
>JAKAZJ010000028.1 GCA_021826565.1 Pseudomonadota bacterium
GATTTTGCCTAATTTGTCGCCCGGGCGCGGTCTGGTCAAGGATGTTCGTGGGTTGTGCGGTGCCCGCGGTCGCCGTTGCGGTCGCGGTCATGGCCGGCCTTGTGCCGGCCCTCTGCCCGGGTCGGCGCAGGCTGCGTGCAGGCTTGCGGGACCTGATTGGCGGGCGGGGGGGGAAGATGGACGGGTCAGGGCCCCGCCATGACGACGGCGGCCGGGGCGTGACGACCGCGGCTTGGCGATGACACGAAGGGGGAGAAGCGACCATGACACGAACCGCGATCGTAACCGGCGGACTGAGCGGCCTCGGCCGGGCCATGGCGCTGGGGCTGGCGCGCGCCGGGCACGCGGTCCTGGCGGTTGGGCACCTGCCCGCCGACGTTGCCGAGACCGAACGAGCCGCTGCCGGGGGGCGCCTTAGCACGCTGGTCGTCGATCTGCGCGCGCCGGGGGCGTGCGACCAGGTGGTCGCCGCCGCGATCGCGCGGTTCGGCGCCGTCGAGATCCTGGTGAACTGCGCCGGACTGACCTTCACCACGATCGATCCCGGCCGGTTCCGCGACGGCCCGCGACGGTTCTGGCAGCTCTCCGATACGATCGTGCAGAACGCGATGGACGTGAACTACGTCGCCGCCGAGCATCTAGCCCGCCGCGTCGCCCCGGGCATGATCGCGCGCGGATGGGGCCGGATCGTCAATGTCACCACCAAGCTGGACACGATGAATATGATCGGGTCTGGCCCGTATGGTGCGTCCAAGGCGGCGCTGGAACTGGCCACCGAGGTCTGGGCGAAGGAGCTGGTCGGCACCGGCGTCACCGCCAACATCGTCAATCCCGGCGCTGGCGCCAACACACCGGGGATGGGGGCGGAGATGCGTGCCTGGTCCGAAGCCGGCACCAAACCTCGCTTGGTGGAACCCGACGCGATGATCCCGCCGCTGCTGTTCGTGGTTTCCGGCGCGGCGGATGCGGTGAACGGATACCGCTTCGACGCCAATGCCTGGGACCAACGCCTGCCGCCCGAAGCCGCGGCGCGCGCCATCGCTCGCCCGGCCGGCATCGCGCTGCACCCGCCGTGCCCATGGGATCGGGAGACTCCGCAATGACCATGCTGGACCCCGCGGCGATCCGCCTGCACCGAAGCGGCAACGGCCCGGCGCTGGTGCTGCTGCACTGCCTGGGGGTGACCCATGAGCTGTGGGATCCGCTGCGGCCGCTGGCGGGGCGCTTCACCCTGCTGTCGTACGATTTTCCCGGCCATGGCGACGCCGCGCCGGCGCCGGGCGCTTACACGGTGGAGGATCTCGCCGATCAACTGGCCGCACGGCTGCGCGCCGAGGCGATCGCGTCCGCGCATGTCTGCGGCCTGTCGCTGGGCGGGCTGGTGGCGCAGGCCTTCGCCGCCCGCCATCCGGGGCTGACCGGGCGGGTGATCCTGGGCGACACTACGCCGCGCTATCCGGACGAGATGCGCGCGATGTGGGACACGCGCGCCGCTGCCGCGCGGCGCGATGGGGTCGCGAGCCTGGTGCCGGGGCTTTTGCGGATCTGGTTCACCGCGCCGTTCCTCGCCGCCGACCCGCCCGCCGTGCAATGGGTGCGCGCGGCGCTGTCCGCTTGCGACGGGGAGGCCTATGCGCGGGCCTGCGAGGCGCTGGGCGCGGCCGAACTCCGCCCGCTTCTGCCGCGCATTGCCGCCGCCACGCTGGTGCTGTGCGGCACTGGGGAAAGCGTTGCGTTCCGCGACGCGGCGCGGCTGATGGCGGGTACGATCCCGCGAGCGCGGTTGGAATGGGTGGGGCCGGCGGGGCATTGCTCGGTGCGCGAGCAGCCGGCGCGGTGGCTTGCAGCGGTGGTGGATTTCCTGGCGGGCTGATCGCGCTGCGGTGATGTTGCGCCGCACGTAAAGACGGTTGCGCCCGCAACTGCGTTGGGCGCACCCTGCTTTCGCCGCCTACGCGGCGGCAGAGCTCAGGGGAGTCAGGCCATGACCAGCATTGCCGTCATCCTGCGTCACAAGGGAGAAGACGTGTTCACCGTCGCCCCGGAGACCCGCGTCCTCGATCTGGCCCGGGTCCTGCGCGACCGCCGGATCGGCGCGGTCCTGGTCACCGACCCCGCCGACCAATTGCTGGGAATCGTCAGCGAGCGCGATATTGTCCAGAGCCTCGCCGCCGCCGGCGCCGTCACGCTGGAGATGACCGCCGCCCAGTTGATGACCCGCGTGCTGACCACGATCGGTCCGCGCAGCACCACCGAGGAGGCGATGACCCTGATGACCGAACGCCGCGTGCGCCACCTTCCGGTGCTGGATCAGGGCCATATCGTCGGCTTGGTCAGCATCGGCGACGTGGTCAAGGCGCGCATCCTGGATCAGGATCAGGCCGTCGATCACCTGCGCGCTTATATCGCCGGGTCGGGCTGAACCGTCATGCCGCCGCCGCCATCGGCGGTAGCGCGCTGAAGCCGGCGGCATCGAGAAAGCCGCGCTGCACCGCAACGATGGTCAGATTCGCCTGGGCATAGGCCAGGGCCGCAGCGTGCTGCGTTTGCCATAGGGCGGCATCCGTCAGCAATGCGATCACGGCGGAAGCGAACGCCTCGGCGGTATCGGTCAGAGTGACCGCCTCCGCCACGCCCGCCAGACCCTGGGCGCCGATCGCGGTGGTGACCAGCGGCGTGCCGGCGGCCAGCGCCTCGGCCACTTTCAGCTTGACCCCGGCGCCGCATTGTAGCGGCGCCACGGCCACCCGGGCGGACGCATATAACCCATCCAGCGCAGCGCGCGGGATGTCGGCGTGCAGCACCGCGCCGCCCGCCACCAGCGCGCGCACGCCGGGTCCGGGATGCGAGCCGGCGATCACCAGCCGGGCTGCCGGCACGCGCGCCTGGATCCGCGGCAGGATGGCCTCGGCGAACCAGCGCACCGCTGCCTCGTTCGGCGGGTGGGCGAAGCCGCCGACGAACAGGATGTCGGCGTTGCCGGGCGGCGGCCGGGGCGCGCCAAAACGCGAAAAGCCGAAGGCCGGGACCGCGCGCGCGATGATCCCCGGTTCGATACCGGCGGCGGTGATCGCCTCCTCGGCGGCGGGATACAGGACCACGTCCACCTCCCGCCACACCCAGCGCTCGATCCGTTCCATCCGCGCCGCGGTGGCGGCGGACGCACCGGTCAGCCGGGCCTGCAAGCGCAGCCGGCGGAAATGCAGGTCGTGGCCGTAATAGACGATGCGTGCGCGGGAGAAGCGGCGCAGCGCCGGCAACGCCTCCAGCGCAACGTCCGGCCGGCTCAGCAGCACCGCGTCCAACGCCGCGCCATGCGGGGCCAGCCAGCGTGCCAGCGTGCCGACGCCGGTCAGCACCTCCACACCGCGATCCTGCAACGCGGCGGTATAGCCCGGGGTCGCGACCCCGTTCTGCGGCCAGAACTTGACCATTGCGCCATCCGCCAGCAGCGCGTCGATATAGTTCAGGATGTTGGTGGAACCGGCGTCGCGGTCCGGTTCTGGCACGTAATGGTCGATCACCAGCACCAAGCGGCGGGTCTTGCCGCGTTCGCGCGCGCGCAGAAGGTTGGTGCCGTTATCGTCATGTCCCGCCGCCAGGCTGGCCCCCCAGCGACGCAGGAACCGCACCCGATTCAGTTCCTGATGCACCTTGCCGCCGGCGGTCGGATCGGTCCCGTGCGAGGCGCCCTCGATATGCACCACCACCGCGCGCGGCTGATACAGCACCCGGTATCCGGCCGCGCGCAGGCGGAACGCCAGGTCCGTGTCTTCGTAATAGGCGGGCGCGAACGCGGGATCGAAGCCGCCGAGGCGCGCGAACAGGGCGGCCGGGACCAGCAGCGCCGCGGCCGAGCAGTAATCCACTTCTCGCACGTAATTGTATTCCGGCCGGTGCGGATCGTCGCCGCGCCCGTAGTTCCAGCCCGAGCCGTCGCGCCAGACGATCCCGCCTGCCTCCTGCAGGCGCCCATCCGGGTAAACCAGCTTCGCCCCCACCGCGCCCGCGTCCGGCCTGGCCCGGAGCAGCGTCAGCATCGCCGCGATCGCGCCCGGCTGGGGTTCGGTGTCGTTGTTCAGGAACAGCAGGAATGCCCCCCGCGCCGTGGCGGACAGCGCGTTCGCCGCGCGCAGATACCCAAGCTGTACCGGATTGCGGATCAGCCTTATGCCGCGCACCGCCGCCAGCCGCACCACCGCGGGGTCGGGGGAGGCGTCATCGCCCACCAGCACCTCCATCGGCACGCCGGGATCGTCGGCGGCCAGCGCCGCCAGGCACCGCAGGGTCAGGTCCACCGCGCCGAAGCTGGTGATCAGCACCGAGAGCACCGGGGCGGCGGGCGCGGTTGGGAAGCAGATCGTCTCCGGCGCGGGCGCAGGCGCGGTTGCGGGCGCCGGCGCCGGCGAGGGAACGCTGCGGCGGGCGCGCCGGGCCGCGCGCCAGAGGCCGAACTGGCGCGGCAGATCGCCGGCGGCCGCCCAGCGCAGCACCCGCAACGCGCGGCGCAGGTTGCCGCGCGCGCGGGCCGGCACCGCCGCGGCCAGGCGGTGGGCGGCCCAGGCGCGCGCGGTGTCACGCAGCGCGATCAGGTGCCAGCGCGCGGTCTCCCATTCCGGGGCCACGCGGGCGGGGCGCGTGAGCGGGCGCGGGTCTGGCGGCATCGGGGCGTCCTGCGCTGTGCGGCGCGCAGGCTAGGCGGCGGAGGTCACCAAAACCTTACCGCGCCCGAAATGCCGCCAGTTCGCGTCGCAGCGCGCGGATTTCCTCGAACTGCGCGGTGACGTCGCGCAGCACCGCCGCGATGCCCTCGATCGCTCCGTCCGGGCCGCGCAACGGGACGATGGTGAACGCCACCGAAATGCGCCGCCCATCCTTGTGCAGCGCCGGGACGGACAGAAGATCGTCGGCGCCGTAGCGGGTGACCCCGGTTGCCATGGTGTGGCGGTAGCCCGCCCAGTGCCGCGCCCGTGGGCCCTCCGGGATGATAATATCCAACGACTGCCCCACGGCCTCGGCCGCCGTGTAGCCGAAG
The DNA here is from genome assembly GCA_021826565.1 of Pseudomonadota bacterium. The sequence goes on from JAKAZJ010000028.1 coordinate 5,036, forward strand.
ATGCGTTCGGCGCCGCCGTTCCAGAAGCGGATGACCCCGTCGGCGTCGGCCAGGATCGCCGCGTCCGGCATCTCGCGCACCAGCCGCGCACAAAAACTGTCCGCGTCCATCATCGTCTCCCTCCCGAACGCGACAGCAGCGCGGCGCCACCCAAGGCCGCGACCACGGCGATCATGGCGATCCCGAACGCATGCGCATAGGCCGCCGGCCCGACCCCGGTCCCCAGCACCGAGAAGAACAGCGACCCGATCGCGGCCACGCTCAGCGCCGCGCCGATCTGGAGCGTGGAGTTCACCACGCCCGCCGCCACGCCGCCCTGATGCGCCGGCACATCCGCCAGCACCAGCCCGAACAGCCGCGGCATCGCGATCCCCTGGCCGAGCCCGGCGATGAACACCACCGCGGCGATCGTCGCCGCGGGGGCACCGAACGCGACCGCGAGGCCGATCCCGGCATAGCCCGCGACCTCGATCGTCATGCCGATCTGCAACAGCGGCGCGCGGCGTGGCAGCGGCGTGGTCGCCAGCGGCCCGACGAACAGGCCGAGGCCATAGGGCAGGATCGCCAGCCCGGTGTGCAGCGCGTCGAAGCCGGCGCCGTCCTGCCGCTCGATCGCGAACAGCAGGTAGAAGGCCGAGGTGAAGAAGAACAGGCACGCCACCAGCACCCCGCGGCGGAACCCGGGCAGGCGCAGCAGCCCAAGATCCAGCAGCGGCATTCCGCCGCGCATGGACACGCGGTCCTCGTGGCGCAGGAACAGGCCGAGCAGCACCGGCGCGGCGGCCAGGGCGAGGAAGGTCCAGAGCGGCCATCCCTCCTGCCGCCCCTCGGATAGCGGGATCACCAGGCAGGCAAGCGCGGCCGACAGCAACGAAGCCCCGGTCAGGTCCAGGCGGGGTCGGGCGACGGCGGTATTTTCCGGCACCACCGCCAGGGCGCCCGCGATCGCCACCGCCCCGATCGGCAGGTTGACCAGGAACACGGAGCGCCAGCCCAGGCCGAGCGGGGACCAGGCGACCAGCACGCCCCCGGCCAACTGCCCCACGGCCGCCGCCAGCCCGATCATGGTCCCGTACATCCCCAGCGCACGCGCCAGCGGCGCCTGCTGGCCGGGCGCGTCATGCAGGGCGCGGATCGTGCCCAGGACCTGAGGGGCCAGCAGCGCCGCGGTCACGCCCTCGGCAATGCGGGCGAGGACCAGCAGCGCGGGCGTGCTCGCCAGCCCGCACAGGGCCGAGGCGGCGGTGAACCCCGCCATGCCGAGCACGAACATCCGGCGCCTTCCATACAAATCCCCGAGCCGCCCGCCGGTCACCAGAAACACGGCATACCCCGCCGCATAGCCCGAGATGACCAACTGCACCGAAGCCGGCGAGGCGTGGAGTCCGGTCTGGATCGAGGGCAGGGCGACATTGACGATGAAGAAATCGACCGGAGGCAGAAAGCCGCCGAGCAGCAGAACGAACAGGATCAGGCCGCGCCGCCCGGTGGCGGGGGCGCGGGAGACAGCGGCATCCGCCACGTGTTGGGTGCTCCGGGGTGATGATTGGCGGGGAGGAAGCTGGGCCGCGCCGGCGGGGGGGGCAAGGGTGGACATCCCGACGGACGATCCCGCCAGACCATCCCGCCACCATCCCATTGGGCCGTCCCATTGGCCCGCGACCCCGGTTATACTCCCCCCGCCCATGCACCCGGACCCCGACGGTTTCTACGCGCGCCTCGGCTTGGCCCCCACCGCCTCGGCCGAGGCAATCGCCGCGGCCTATCGGCGCGCCGCCTTGGTGCTGCATCCCGATATCCCCGGGACCGGCAGCACCGCGGCGTTCCTCGCGCTGCGCGCCGCCTACGAGGTGCTGGGCGATCCCGCCCGCCGCCGCGCGTACGATCGTGCCGGCGATCCCGCCGCGCGATTCGCCCCGGCCGGGCGGGGCGCGCAGCGGCGCCCGGATCAGCCGGCGGACCTGCCAGGAGACTTCGGAGCTGACGGATTTGGGCCACCCGATTATGGACCGGGCGACCTTGGGCTCGGGCGACCGCCGCGCCGCTTCGCGATCTGGGCCGGGTTCCTGATCGGCTCGGCGGTGCTTGCCGCGTGGCTGATGCTGCGCATCGCCGAAGGTCCCACCTCCGGTCTGCCGGACGGCACCGGACCGGTGCCGACCTGGACCGCCCCGCCCGCGCTGCCGCGTGCCCGGCCCGTGGGGACGGCCAATCATTTCGTGCTGCCCGGGCTCGGCGCGCTGACGGTCCTGCGCCAGAACCGCCCGGGCTTGCCGCTGGTTCCGGTCGCCCGCCTCGCGCCGTTCACGCCCGTTGAAGTCCTGGGCACCGACCCGAACAGCCGCCTGGCCGCGATCCGTCTGGCGGGTTCGTCGATCGGGTTCGTCGCCGCCGATCGCCTGACCCGCGGCGATGCCGCCGCCGCGCATGGGGCGTTCTGCGCCGACCGCGCCGGGCCGCAGCCGGTCTCGGGCGCGATCTTGTCCGCGCGCGGACGCGGTCCCGCGCGGATCACGCTGGTCAACGGCGACCTGGAACCGGCGGTGGTGAAGCTGCGCGACCGCGCCGGCCGCCTGGTCCGCGCGGTGTTCCTGGCCCCCGGCGCGCGCGTGACCCTGCGCGATCTGCCCGGCCGGGCCTGGGAAACCGAGTTCGCCGTGGGCGAGCTCTGGAGCCGCCCATGCCGCTATTTTGCCGCCGGGGAGCGGGCGCTGCGCTTTCCTTTCGCGCTGGGTTGGGGCAGCGTCGTGGTCCTTCCGCCCAATCTGCCGGGGCGGGCGCGGCCGGTGGATATCCCGGATCGGCGCTTCGCCCGGCCGTAACCCCAGGGACCAGCGCCATGGCGATTGTGCTTCAAGAATCCCTGCGCGCCGCGTTCTACGCGCCGTTCTACGCCGCCTTCGCCCGCGGCGCGTATGCGGCCGAGGGGGTGGAGGTGCGCATGGTCTCCGCCCCGTCGCCCGCCGTCGCCGCAACTTCGCTTTTGGCCGGCGCGGCGGATCTGTGCTGGGGCGGGCCGATGCGGGTGATGGCGACGTACGAATCCAATCCCGCCTGCGATCTGGTCTGCTTCGGTGAGGCGGTGACCCGCGATCCGTTTCTGCTGCTGGGCCGGGCGCCAAATCCCGGGTTCCAGCTGGCCGATCTGGCCGGCTTGCGCCTGGGATCGGTGGCCGAGGTCCCCACGCCGTGGCTGTGTTTGCAACAGGACCTGCGCGATGCCGGAGTTGACCCGGACGCCATCGCCCGCGTGGCGGACCGCGACATGGCGGCCAATGTCGCCGCACTCCGTGCCGGGACGCTGGACGTGGTGCAGGTGTTCGAACCCTTCGCCGCCGCTCTGGAAACCGAGGGCGCGGGCCATGTCTGGTATGCCGCCGCGCGCCGTGGCCCGACCGCCTATACCTGCTTCTACGCGCCGCGGGCCACCATCGCGGCGCAGCGGCCTGGGTTCGGCGCGATGGTGCGCGGCCTGGGCGCGACGCTGACCTGGATCGCCACGGCGACGCCGGACGAGATCGCGGCCACCGTCGCCCCGTGGTTCCCCGACACGCCACCCGCGCTGCTGGCACGCGCCTATGCGCGCTATCAGGCGCTGGGCGTGTGGGGCCGGACGCCGGCTCTGGACCCGGCGGGCTACGCGCGGTTGCGCGCCAGCCTGGTGTCTGGCGGGTTCGTTGCCGCCGGTGTCCCGTTCGACCGCGCGGTGGACAACACACTGGCGGCGTAGCTACTCATCGCTCGCGAGCGAACAGGAGACGTAGGATGGGGCACGCCACCGCCGAGGACGGGGTTCGGCTGTATTTCGAGGAGACCGGCACCGGCATCCCGGTGATCTTCGTGCATGAATACGCCGGCGATTTTCGTAGCTGGGAGCCGCAGCTGCGTCATTTCGGCCAGCGCTATCGCGCGATTGCCTATAATGCCCGCGGCTATCCGCCGTCCGATGTGCCGGCAGACGTCAGCGCCTATTCGCAGGCGCGCGCGGCCGACGATATCGCCGTGGTGCTTGACCATCTAAAGATCGACCGGGCGCATGTGGTCGGTCTGTCGATGGGCGGCTTCGCCACTCTGCATTTCGGCTTCCGCCACCCCGCCCGGGCGCGGTCGCTGGTGGTGGCCGGCTGCGGCTACGGCGCCGAACCGGGGGAGCGGACGAAGTTCCGCGCCGAGGCCGAGGCGATCGCCGCTTTCATTGACGCCTCCACGATGGCGGAATTCGCCGCGAAATACGCTTACGGTCCGACCCGGGTGCAGTTCGAAAACAAGAACGCGCGCGGCTTCGCCGAGTTCCGCCAGTTTTTGTCCGAACACTCACGTGAGGGGATGCGCAATACCCAGCTTGGCGTGCAGCGCGAGCGCCCGTCCTTGTTCGACCTGACCGCTCAGATGCAGGCGCTGAGCCTGCCCACCCTGGTCCTGACCGGGGACGAAGACTGGCCCTGTCTGCAACCCGGTCTGCTGATGAAGCGCACCATCCCCACCGCGGCGCTGGTCACGATGGCGAATTGCGGCCACACCATCAATATCGAGGAACCGGATGCGTTCAACGCGATCGTGGAGCGGTTCCTGGCTCAGGTCGATGCCGGGCGCTGGCCGTCGCGCGATGCGCGGGCGATGAGCGGATCGATCACCGGAATGAAATGATCCGGCGATGAAATAATCCCGGCCCGCCGCGGCGGGTCCCGCGGGAGGAACCAACGATGACCGACCCGATCGCGCCGGGGGTACTGGGCCGTCCGGTCCGGCGTGCCGAGGACCGGCGCCTGTTGACCGGGCGCGGCGTCTATGGCGACGATTTCGTGCTGCCCGGGCAACTCCATGCCGTGCTCCTGCGCTCCCCGCACGCGCATGCGGCGATCCTCGCGATCGACACCGCGCCGGCCATCGCCGCCGGCGCGCGCGCGGTCTTGACCGGGGCGGACTGGCAGGCCGAGGGGCTTGGCCCGATCCCGCATAATGTCGGGCTGATGGCCCCGCCGGACGTGGCGGCGCGCCTGGTCGGCCCCGCGCCGGTCGCCACGCCGCATTGGCCCCTGCCCGCCGACCGCGTCCGCTTCGTGGGGGAGCCGGTCGCGCTGGTGGTGGCGGAGACGGCGGCGGCGGCGAAAGATGCCGCGGAGCGGATCGTGGTGCGCTACGAACCTCTGCCAGCGGTGGTTCATGCCGGCGCCGCCCTGGCCGCGGACGCGCCGGCGCTGTGGGCGGACCTGCCGGGGAATCTCAGCGCCACCATCGAAGTGGGGGAGCGTGCGGCCACCGCGGCCGCATTCGCCCGCGCGGCGCATGTGACGCGGCTGGAAACCCGCGCCCAGCGCGTGACCGGCGTGCCGATGGAACCGCGGAGCATGTTGGCCGACTGCGACCCGGAGACCGGGCGGATCACGCTGCATACCGGCAGCGGTCGCGGGGTGGCCAAGCTGCGCGCCGATCTGGCGCAGATATTGGGCGTGCCGGTCGAGCAGGTGCGGGTGGTGTGCGGCGAAATGGGCGGCAATTTCGGCACCCGCAATTTTTTCTATCCGGAATACGCGCTGCTGGCCTGGGCGGCGCGGCGACTTGGCCGGCCGGTGCGCTGGCGCTGCGAGCGGAGCGAATCCTTCCTGACCGACTACCAGGGGCGCGACTTGACCGTCACCGCC
>JAKAZJ010000029.1 GCA_021826565.1 Pseudomonadota bacterium
GTTCGGCGATCACCGCGGCGCCGGCGCCGGACCAGCCGAGGCCGAAGCGGTGGATCGTCTCCTCGGTCAGGCCGCGACCGGTCAGATAGGCGCGCGCGGCGGCACCTTCGGGCAGGGCTAGTCGGCGCTGGAAGGCGCTCGCCGCGGCTTCCAGGGCACCGGACAGGGTGTGGCGACGCAGCTCCGCTTCGGCGACCGCCGGCGAGAGTTTCGGCACGTCCAGGCCCGCTTCGCCGGCCAGGCGCTCGATCGCTTCCATGAAGCCGGCGCCTTCGGATTGCATGACGAAGCTGATCGCATCGCCATGCGCGCCGCAGCCGAAGCAGTGGTAGTGGTCTTCGTAGATGTAGAAGCTGGCGGTCTTCTCGCCGTGGAACGGGCAACATGCCTTCCATTGCCGGCCGGCGCGCTCCAGCCGCGTCCGCCGCCCGATCAGGGCCGACAGCGGCGTGCGCGCGCGCAGCTCGTCGAGAAAGGCGGGGGGGAGTGCCATCAGCCGCCGATCGGCCCCCCCAGCGCCGCTTTCACGCGCGGACCGGCAATCGCCATGTCCAGCGCCGCGCCGTGGGCGGATCGCAGCGCGGCCATGACTTTCCCCATGTCCTTGACGCTGGCGGCCCCGGTCGCGGCGATGGCGGTCGCGACCGCGGCCTCGATCGCGGCCGGATCCAGGGCGGCGGGGAGAAAGCTTTCGATCACGGCGATCTCGGCTTCCTCCTTGGCGGCGAGTTCGGGGCGATTGCCCTGGCGATACAGCGTGACCGATTCGCGGCGGGATTTCACCATGCCGCGGAGCATGGCCAGGATTTCGTCGTCCGGGATCGCGGTGATCCCCTTGGGGCGGACGGCGATGTCGGTATCCTTCAGTTTCGCCAGGACCATGCGAAGGGTGGAGGTGCGGGCAGAATCGCCGGCCCTCATGGCGGTCTTGAGGGCGGCGGAGAAATCGTCGCGGAGGGGCATCTGTGGGCGGGTCCTGGAAATGAGGTCGGGGAAAATGTCCCCCTATATATAGGTAACTCCCGCGCCGGGCGCGCTGGGAAGTTATTTCCCAATTTCGCGGAGTGTATTGCGCTGGGAAGTTAGTTCCATTAGATTGCGGGCATGGCACTCTCGGTCGAAGATATCATCGATCGCCTCGGCGGTCCGGATGCGGCGGCACGACTGGCCGGCGTGGGGCCGGAGGCGGTCCGCAAATGGCGCCAGGCCCGCGCCGTCCCCGCAAAACACTGGCCGGCGCTGTTGACCGCCACCGGGCTTGCGTTGTCCGACCTGCCCGGCGCGCCGGAACCTGCCCCGGAAATCCCACCTGGCGCCACCGCCGCGCTGGTGCTGGCCGACGGAGCGGTGTTCTGGGGCCGCGGCTTCGGCGCGCACACCGCCGACCCAGCCCCTGTTGGCGAGGTCTGCTTCAACACCGGCATGACCGGCTATCAGGAAACCCTGACCGACCCGTCCTATGCCGGGCAGATCATCACCTTCACCTTTCCCCATATCGGCAATGTCGGCGCCAACGCCGAGGACCTGGAAGCCGCGACCGTCGCGGCCCGCAGCCTGGTGGTGAAGCAGGACGTGACCGAGGCGGCGAACTGGCGCGCCTCCGGTGGATTAGATGCGTGGTTGCGCACGCGCGGTGTGGCCGGGATTGCGGGGGTGGATACGCGGGCGCTGACGGTTCGGATTCGCGACGGCGGCGCGCCCTCCGGCGTGCTCGCGTTCCCGACGGATGGGCGGTTCGACCTGCCGTCGCTGGCCGCGCTGGCCGCCTCCTGGCCGGGGCTGGAGGGGATGGACCTGGCAGCCGAAGTGACGTGCCGGCAAAGCTATGACTGGGACGAAACGCGCTGGGCCTGGCCCGACGGCGTGGGGCGGCAGACGGCGCCGCGGTTCCATGTGGTGGCGGTGGATTACGGGGCGAAGCGGAACATCCTGCGCTGCCTGGCCTCGGCGGGGTGCCGCGTGACCGTGGTGCCGGCGGCGACGACCTCCGAGGACATCCTGCGCCACAACCCGGACGGCGTGTTTCTGTCGAACGGACCGGGCGATCCGGCGGCAACCGGGGCGTATGCGGTGCCGGCGATCCAGGGCGTGCTGGCGGCCGGGGTGCCGGTGTTCGGCATCTGCCTGGGGCACCAATTGCTGGCGCTGGCTTTGGGGGCGCGGACCTTCAAGATGGCACGCGGGCACCGGGGGGCGAACCAGCCGGTGCAGGACCTGGCGACCCGGCGCGTTGAGATCACCAGCCAGAATCACGGTTTTGCGGTGGACCCGGACACGCTGCCCGCCGGCGTGCGGGTCAGCCATGTGTCGCTGTTCGACGGATCGAATGAGGGGATTGTCTGCACCGACCGGCCGGCATTTTCGGTGCAGTACCACCCGGAGGCCTCGCCGGGTCCTTCGGACAGCCATTACCTGTTCGGGCGATTTACGGCGATGATGGAGGCGCGGGCGTGATGGACGCGATAGCGGCGTTGCTGGCGGTGGCGTTCCGCCATGTGATCAACGAGCCGAATATCGAGGCTGGGTATGAGCGGTTCTGGACGCTTTCCGGAGGTGCTCTCGACGAGGACACATTCCGCTTGGTGATCACCGAAGCGCTACGCCGCGGCCTCATCCGAGAGCCGATCCGCCTGCCGGAAGGGGCGCTGCAGTGCCACTGGCATTTAGAGCTAACCGAGCAGGGCGTGGCGGCTGCACGCCGCTGATCGGGGTCTCGCCGCGCCCTACCAAGAAATTCGGCGGCATCGCGCCCGCCCTCTTGCAGGACTGAAACCACCCCATGCCCCGCCGCACCGACATCAAATCCATCCTCATCATCGGCGCCGGCCCAATCGTTATCGGCCAGGCCTGCGAATTCGACTATTCCGGCGCCCAGGCCTGCAAGGCGCTGCGCGCCGAGGGCTATCGCGTCATCCTGGTCAACTCCAATCCCGCCACCATCATGACCGATCCCGGTCTGGCGGACGCCACTTATATCGAACCGATCACGCCGGAGGTGGTCGAACGCATCATCGCACGCGAAAAGCCGGACGCGCTGTTACCCACCATGGGCGGGCAGACCGCGCTGAATACCGCCATGGCGCTGGCCGCCTCCGGCGCACTGGATCGCCACGACGTCGAACTGATCGGTGCCCGCGCCGAGGTGATCGACCGCGCCGAGGACCGGCTGAAGTTCCGCGACGCGATGGCCGCGATCGGCATCGAATCCCCTCGCTCGGTCATCGCCCACAGCTTGCCCGAAGCCCGCGCCGCACTGACCAGCATCGGGCTTCCCGCGGTCATCCGGCCATCCTTCACCTTGGGCGGCACCGGCGGCGGCATCGCCTATAACCGCGAGGAATTCGAGCAGATCGTCACCGGCGGTCTCGACGCCTCCCCCACCACCGAAGTCCTGATCGAGGAATCGGTGCTGGGATGGAAGGAATTCGAGATGGAGGTGGTGCGCGACCGCGCCGACAACTGCATCATCGTCTGCGCGATCGAGAACGTCGATCCGATGGGCATCCATACCGGCGATTCCGTCACGGTCGCTCCGGCGCTCACGCTGACCGATAAGGAATATCAGCGGATGCGCGATGCCTCGATCGCGTGCCTGCGCGCGATCGGCGTCGATACCGGCGGATCGAACGTGCAGTTCGCGGTCAATCCCGCGGACGGGCGGATGCTGGTGATCGAGATGAACCCGCGGGTCTCGCGCTCCTCCGCGCTCGCCTCCAAGGCCACCGGATTCCCGATCGCCAAGATCGCGGCCAAGCTGGCCGTGGGCTACACGCTGGACGAGCTCGCCAACGATATCACACGGGTCACCCCCGCCAGCTTCGAGCCCACCATCGACTACGTGGTGGTGAAAATCCCCCGCTTCACCTTCGAGAAATTCCCCGGCACCCCCGCGCTGCTCACCACGTCGATGAAATCCGTGGGCGAGGCGATGGCGATCGGACGCAGCTTCGCCGAGGCGTTGCAGAAGGGCCTGCGCAGCATGGAGACGGGCCTGTCCGGCCTGGACCCGGTGGAACCGCCAGGCGATGGCGGCGCCGACGCCTTCCGCGCGGCCTTGTCCGCACCGCGCCCGGACCGACTGCTGATGGCCGCGCAGGCGCTTCGCGCCGGCCTGTCGGTGGAAGACATCCACGCCGCCAGCAAATTCGACCCCTGGTTCCTGCGTGAGCTGGCGCGCATCGTCGCCGCCGAACGCGCGGTCGCCGCCGACGGTCTGCCGAACGAAGCCGGCGCCTTGCGCCGTCTGAAGGCGCTGGGCTTCTCCGATCACCGCCTGGGCGAGCTGATCCGCCGCCCGGAAGCCGAGGTCACCGCCCTGCGCGCCCGTCTGGGCGTGCATCCGGTGTACAAGCGCATCGACACCTGCGCCGGCGAGTTCGCCTCGGCGACGCCCTATATGTATTCTACCTACGAAGGCGGCTTCGGCACGCCGGTCTGCGAGGCCGACCCCAGCGCAACCCGCAAGATCATCATCCTCGGCGGCGGCCCCAACCGTATCGGCCAAGGGATCGAATTCGACTATTGCTGCGTCCACGCCGCCTATGCGCTGAAGGATGCCGGGTTCGAGACCATCATGGTCAACTGCAACCCGGAAACCGTTTCCACCGACTACGACACCTCCGACCGGCTCTATTTCGAGCCGCTGACCGCCGAGGACGTGATCGCCTTGATCCGCCGCGAGCAGCAAGCCGGCACGGTGCTGGGCTGCATCGTGCAATATGGCGGGCAGACGCCCCTGAAACTTTCGCAGGCGCTGTCCAAGGCCGGCATCCCGATTCTAGGCACCAGCGCGGACGCGATCGACGTCGCGGAAGACCGGGAACGGTTCCAGCAACTGCTCCACCGCCTGGGCCTGCGCCAACCGGAGAACGGCATCGCCCGTTCCGCCGCCGAAGCAGAAGCCATCGCCGAGCGCATCGGGTATCCGGTCGTGATCCGCCCCAGCTACGTCCTTGGCGGACGCGCGATGGAAATCGTGCATGACCGCTCCGGCCTGGCGCGCTACATGCGCGAAGCGGTCCGTGTCTCACCGGACAATCCCGTGCTCATTGACCGCTACCTGAACGACGCGATCGAAGTGGATGTCGATTGCATCTGCGACGGCGAGACGGTGTATGTCGCCGGCGTGATGGAGCATATCGAGGAAGCCGGCATCCATTCCGGCGACTCCGCTTGCGCCCTGCCGCCCTATACGCTGTCGCCGGCCACCGTCACCGAACTCAAGGCTGAAACTGAGGCGATGGCCCGCGCGCTTGGCGTGATCGGCCTGATGAACGTCCAGTATGCGATCCAGGACGGCGTGATCTTCGTGCTGGAAGTGAACCCCCGCGCCTCCCGCACCGTCCCGTTCGTGGCGAAAGCGACCGGCGTGCCGGTGGCCAAGATCGGCGCGCGGGTGATGGCCGGGGCGAAGCTGTCGGAATTCCGTCTGGACGACCAATCGATCGCGCCGCATGTCGCGGTGAAGGAGGCGGTGTTCCCGTTCGCCCGCTTCCCCGACGTCGATACGATCCTGGGGCCGGAGATGAAATCGACCGGCGAGGTGATGGGTCTGGCGTCCAGCTTCGAGCGCGCCTTCGCCAAATCCCAGCTCGGCGCTGGGGTGATCCTGCCACAAGCCGGGACCGTGTTCCTGTCCGTCAAGGACGGAGACAAGCGGGGCGTGCCGCTGCTGGCGCGCCGGCTGACCGAGATGGGCTTTACCATTTTGGCCACGAGCGGCACCGCTGCCACCATCCGCGAGGCCGGCCTGCCCGCTACTCCGGTGAACAAGGTCCTGGAAGGACGCCCGCATTGCGTGGACGCGATCCTGTCGGGCGAGGTGCAACTGGTGATCAACACCGCCTCCGGCGCGCAATCCATCGCCGACAGCTACGCCATCCGCCGCGGCGCCCTGACCCACGGGGTGCCGCATTACACCACCATGGCCGGGGCCAGGGCGGCGGTGCACGCAATCGCCAGCCTGCGCGCGGGACCGCTTGAAGTCGCGCCCCTGCAATCCTATTTTCGCGGATCATTCTGACCCTCCCCGCCGACCGGGCGCCCCGCCCGGCCGAGGGAGGTCTTGTCGTACCCCGCCCACGCTCACGCCGCGCAGAGGATCTCCGCCGTGCAGAAGTTCCCCATGACCGCCCCTGGCCTGGTGCGCCTGGAAGACGAACTGCGTCAGCTGCGCAGCGTGGAACGCCCCTCGATCATCCGCCAGATTGCGGAAGCGCGCGAGCACGGCGATCTCTCGGAAAACGCCGAGTACCATGCGGCGCGCGAACGCCAGTCCTTCATTGAGGGCCGCATCGCCGAGCTTGAGGAAATCGTCGGCGCCGCCGAGGTGATCGATATTTCCTCGCTGTCGGGCGAACACGTGAAATTCGGCGCGATCGTGCGGCTGATGGACGAAGAGAACGAAAAGGAATCAGGCTACCAGATCGTCGGTCTGCATGAGGCCGACATCAAGGCCGGACGGCTATCCGTGACCTCACCACTGGCCAAGGCGCTGATCGGCAAGAAGGTTGGGGACAGCGTCTCGGTACCGGCCCCCGGCGGCGACCGATCCTACGAGATCCTTGAAATCCGCTTCGGCTAAGGGTCTGTGAATGAATGCCCATCAACGGCCCAGTCCGAAGGAAACCCCGAGCCATTTCTGCGCGCGTTCATGCACCAGTTCGATTGATCTTCCCACTCTGAGACGTCGGCGGTGATCACGCTGGCAGATGTTCAGGCCGCCGCCGAACGCATCTCCGGCGCGGTACGCCGCACGCCCACCCTGCCCGCGGAGGCGATCTCGCGTGCCACCGGGGCCGAAGTGTTCCTGAAGCTGGACAATCTGCAAGTCACCGGAGCGTTCAAGGAACGCGGGGCGGCGAACCGGCTGGCGCTGATGTCGGCCGAGGAATGCGCGCGCGGCGTGGTCGCTATGTCAGCCGGGAACCACGCCCAGGCGGTGGCGCGCCATGCCGCGCTGCGGGGCATCGCCGCTACCATCGTCATGCCGAGCTTCACGCCCGCCACCAAGGTCACCCGCACCGCGGCCTGGGGAGCGGAGGTCGTGCTGCACGGCACCACCCTGGCCGAGGCCGCCGCCCATGCCCACGCGTTGGCTGCCGATCGCGGCCTGGTATTCATTCACCCGTACGACGACCCCGCGGTGATGGCCGGGCAAGGCACGCTGGCGCTGGAATTGCTGGAAGACGCGCCCGGCCTGGACACGCTGGCGATCCCGGTCGGCGGCGGCGGCTTGCTGGCCGGCTGCGCGGTCGCCGCGCGCGGCAAGCAGCCCGACATCGTCGTATTCGGGGTGGAAGTGGAAGGCTACGCCGCCATGGCCCAGCGCCTGGCCGGAGAAACGGTTTCGGTCGGCGGCCCCACCATCGCCGAGGGCATCGCCGTGCGCGACGTGGGCGAGGCGCCGCTGGCGGTGCTGCGCGCGCTCGGAATCGAAATACTGGTAGTGCCGGAACGCGCGATCGAGCAGGCGATCGGCTTGCTGGCGGAAGGCGCGAAGGTCGTCGCGGAAGGTGCCGGCGCCGCCGCGCTGGCCGCACTGCTGACGTTTCCCGACCGCTTCGCCGGACGGCGCGTGGGCGTGCCGGTGTGCGGGGGAAATATCGACGCACGGATCCTTTCCAACGTTCTGCTGCGCTGCCTGCTGCGCGACGGGCGCCTGCTGCGCCTGCACATGCAGATCCCCGACCGCCCCGGCGTTCTGGCCGATATCGCCGGACGCATCGGCGGCTCGGGCGGGAACATCATCGAGGTCTCCCACCAGCGTTTGTTCGCCGCCGCATCCGTGCAGGCCGCCGAGCTGGAAGTGATGGTGGAAGCGCGCGACCCGTTGCACGCCGAGGCGATCACCGCGGCGCTGGGCGAGAGCTACGTGGTGCGGCGCGTGTAGGCTGCCGGCGGCGGACGCGAAGAAGCCGTTCAGAACCCGAACCCCACAAGCTTGTCGTTGCTCGCCCGTAGCGTCCGGTAGCGCGCCAGCGCGAGCAGCGGAAAATACAGCCGGTAGCCGTGGTAGCGCAGGTAGAAGACGCGCGGGAAACCCACCGCGGTATAGGGCGTCTCGGCCCACGATCCGTCCGCCTCCTGCGTTGTCGCAAGATATGCGATGCCGCGCGCAACGGCCGGATGGTCGGCCGCGCCGGCCGCCATCAGCCCAAGCACCGCCCAGGCGGTCTGGCTCGGCGTGCTGGTGTGAAAGCGGCCATGCGGCGCGTCGGTATAACTTTCCTCGTCTTCCCCCCAGCCCCCGTCCGCGCGCTGTACGGACACCAGCCAGGCAGCGGCGCGGGCGACGGCGGCGTCCGTGGGCGCAACCCCGGCGGCGTTCAGCGCGCATAGAACCGACCACGTCCCGTAGATGTAGTTGGTGCCCCAGCGGCCGAACCAGGACCCGTCCGCCTCCTGCTCGCGGCGTAGGAATGAGACGGCGCGCGCCATCGGCGGCGTGTCGGCGCGCATCCCGATCTGCGCCAGAAACGACACGCAGCGTGCGGTGACATCCGCGGTCGGCGGGTCCAGCAGCGCACCGTGGTCGGCGAACGGGATGTGGTTCAGGTGCAGATGCGTGTTCTCCGGCTCGAACGCACCCCAGCCGCCGTCGAAATGGCCGCGGTCGCGCGACTGCATCCCCAGGATCCAGTCACGCGCCCGCGCGATCGCGCCCGCATGGGCGGGATCGCCGGCACGATGCAGCAGCATCCCGACCACGGCGGTGTCGTCCACGTCCGGGTAATGGTCGTTCCAGTACTGGAACGCCCAGCCACCGGGTGCCAAGCCGGGGCGGCGCACCGCCCAGTCACCTGATACCGTCGTGATCTGCCGCTCCGCCAGCCAGGCGCAGGCGGCGGTCACCGAAGCCGATTGCGCGCCCTCCGCCTCGGCCACCGCGTGGCCGGCCAGCGCCGTATCCCACACCGGCGACAGGCACGGCGAGCACCAAGCGCGGTCCGGCTCCTCCACCAGCAACTTGCGCACCGCGGACCATGCCGTGGCGGCCGGCGCGGTGTCGGGCGGGAAGCCCAGCGTGTCGAACATCATCACGCTGTTGGCGATGGCCGGGTAGATGCCGCCCAGGCCGTCCTCGCCATTGATGCGTTCGGTGACGAAGGTGACCGCCCGGTCGATCGCGCGGCGGCGGGTGCGCCGGGGAAATAGCGGTTCGGCGGCGCGCAGCACGCCGTCCAGCAGCTTGAACGCGCGCCCCCAGGCGGAACGATACGGGCCGCGGATGTAGTCGCGCACCTGTTCGGGCGGCGTGGCAAACAACTCCGCGACCGTGATGCCGCGCGGGTTGCGCGCGCGCGGGCGCAGCGCCATCAGCACCAGCAGCGGCACGATCACGGTGCGCGACCAGTACGACACCTTGCTAAGATGGAACGGGAACCATAGTGGCAGCAGCATGATCTCGACCGGCATCGCCGGCACCGCGCGCCAGGGGACCGCGCCGAACAGGGCCAGTTGGGCGCGGGTGAACACGTTCGCCCGCTCCGCCCCGCCGGCCGCCAGGATTGCGGCGCGGGCGCGGGCCATGTGCGGCGCGTCCGGGGGGTCGCCAACGCAGCGCAACGCAAAATACGCCTTCACGCTGCAGGACAGATCGAACCGGCCGCCGGCGAATAACGGCCAGCCGCCATGCTCGCCCTGGTTCGCCCGCAGATAGACGCCGATCCGGGCTTCCAGGCCCGCGTCGATCCGGTCTAGGAAATGTTCCAGCAGCACGTATTCGGCCGGGATGGTGGCGTCGGCCTCCAGCGGGAACACGAAATGCCCGTCCCGGTTCTGCCTGGCGTCCAGGGCGGCGGTAGCGGCGGCGACGGCAGCGTCCAGCCGCGCATCGGTCAGCGAGGGATCGGTCATGGTCCGGAGTTCAACAGCAGCGCGGCGGCGCGATGGCCGGAGCGGATGGCACCTTCGATCGTCCCGGGCAAGCCGGTCGCGGTCCAGTCGCCCGCCAGCGCCAGGTTGGCGAACGCCGTCCTCGGTCCCGGGCGGCGCGCCTCCTGCGCGGCGGTGGCGGCGATGGTCGCGCGCTTCTCCTTGACCACGCGGAACGGCGGCATCGGCCCGGTCGGCAGGCCAAGCGCGGCGCAGACCTCGGGCCATACCCGGGCGGCCAGGGTTTCGGCCGGTTGATCGACCAGGCGGTTGGCGGCGCTGACCGTCACCGAGACATGGCCCTGCTTGACGAACACCCATTCCGCCGTGCCGCCGATCAGACCGACGAAGCCCGGCGCGCAGGGCGGGGCATTCAGCTTGTAATGCAGATTGAGGATCGCCTCGAACGCATCGGGCACCGTGAGGCCGGGGAGCAGGCTGCCGGCCACCCAGGGAGGCAGCGCCATCACCACTTGGTCGCCGGCACGCAGCACCACCGGCCCCTCGGTGGTCCGCAGCGCCGCGAGCCGCCCGGCTTCCATGTCCAGCGCGGCGATCCGTCGGCCGAACTGGACCGGGGCACCGCGCGCCGTGAGCCAGGCGACGGCGGGATCGATCAGGCTATCGGCCAGCGACCGGCGTGGCAGCAACGGACGGCACGCCGCGCCCCCGGCCAGCAGCGTCTCGCGCAACACCGCACCCAACAGCCGAGCCAGCCCCATCTCCGGCGCG
>JAKAZJ010000030.1 GCA_021826565.1 Pseudomonadota bacterium
CCCGCCCGGCCTGCGGGACGGGGTCCCCCCCCCCCCAGAGGCGCCCATGTGCCGGCCCCCAGATCCTCCGCGGAAGCTGCTTCCGCCACGTTGAGGATCACGTTGCCCGCGACCCAGGCGAACTGCGTCATCTCACCACCTCACGTTGAGCTGCCCGGCCGCGCCGCTTTGCCCCGAGCCAAGGTTTTGCGCCATCGACCCCCCAGCCCCAGGCTGCACCGGAGGCGCGATCGAGGCGGTCGAGTTGACCACGCCTGCCGCGCCGCCCCGCGCGCTCACGCCGCCAACGCCGGTGACGAAGTTGACTCCATCCACATCGACCCCGGAGCCTCCAGCGATCGCCTCGACGCCGCCGGTGCCCCCAGACCCCCCGGCACCGGCGCCCGCGTTGGCTCCCCCGCCTCCGTTCGCGATCAGCAACCCACCGAAGGAGGTGCTCCCGCCAGCTCCCGCCTGTGCTGCGTTGCTTGCCCCGGCCCCGCCGGCGCCGATGGTGCACGCGACCGCTTGCCCAGCCACCAGAAAAAAGCGCCCGCGCCGATATTCGCCGCCGCCGCCGCCGCCGCCTGTGCCGCCAGAGGCGCCCCCACCCGCGCCCCAACCCTCGACTTCATACCACCCGGTGACGGGCGCGGTGAATGTCCCGCTGGAGGTGAATATCTGCAGCCCGTGGGCCGCCCCCTCGACAAGCCAATGTGCCGCGCCGTCGCCGCACAGGTGGAGCACCTCTCCTTGCGCGAGGGCAGGCGCCGTGATCGGAGCTCACCCCCCGTCCACAAAACCGTCTGTACCGTTCGCCGCCAGCACCACGGTGTTTGCGGTCGAATCGGTGCGCACCAGTCGAAACTGCAACGGCAGCACCGGCGTGGCGCCCGGCGTCGCCACCGGAGGGAGATCGAGCACGACATTCCCAGCCGCGGCGTTCACCACGAGGAGCCCCGCGTTGTCGGGGGTCAAAGCCGAGCTGCCAGCCGCTGTGATGCTGGTGACGTTTCCCGCGGCCACGCGCGCGATCGCCTGGGCAACCTGGCTCCAGGAAGCTGCGTTCGGCACAACACCCCCGCGGCCCTCGATCGCCATCAGCTCTTCCTGCACCGCGTTCCGGTCCGCCGCCACCAGCGACGTGCCCTGGATATTCAGCGCCTGGTTGACATCCTGGTACTGCCGCAGGCCGGCATTCAGCAGATAATTGGAGGCAGAGGTCCGGTCCATGGTGCTCTCAATGCAGCAAAAGAGGGGTATTGGCGCCCAGCATCAGCGCGTCGGAATATTCCAGCAGCAGCGGCGTCCCGTACGTGAAATACGCGGTGCGCCCAAGCGGACCCCAGGTCGTGAAGACGCACGCCATCAGATCCGGCGTGAAGGTCCCCAGCGTGTCGCCGCAGACTGCACTGCCGCACACCGCCCCGGTGACCTCCCGCGCCGGGAGCACCACGGTGTAGTCACAGTTGGCCGGCACCGGCACCAGCGCGCTCGCCTGCCCGCAGACGGTCGCCCCGCAAACGGTCGGGGCGTACTCGAGGACCTCGATCGCCTCGCCGATCGCCGCGGCCGCAGCGGCGAACCACCCCGCGTAATTCCCGCCCGCGCCAGTCCAGCGCTGGAACGCCAGCAGCCCCTGCTGTTCGGTGGTCAGCGCCAGCTGATCCCGCCGGCACGGGTCGGGCCCCAGAACGCGCTGATAATCCGCCAGCAGGTCCGGCGCCGTCCGCGGGTCGATCTGCGGCAGCAGCGATTCCATGCTGGCCTCGGCCAGCGACAGCTCATTCGCCAGCCCCAGCCAGCGCGCCGCCGAATAGGTGTCGGGGTCGCCCTCCGGCCACGCGAAGCCGGCGGGCTGGATCGCCAGCACTTCGGTCTGCACCTGGGTGGGCGTTCTCACTGGAACACGATCCCGCCGAAGATCGGCAGTTCGCCGGCGGCGGCGGCATAATCGGCCGTCGGCGTGATGCGGTCGTGGTTGAACTCCCCGCTGCCCGCGCTCAGCGCGGCGTCGCCCCGCGAAATATCCAGCGTGCCGCCCATCACCGCGTCGGTGCCGAACCACAGCGCCAGCGCCGCGGAGGCGCCCTGCTGCACCGCCGGCGTGTCCGGGTTCACGTGGATCGTCCACGGGATCGGCGTCAGCGTGGCGGCGATCGCCGTCGGCGTGATCCCCAGCGGCTTTCGCGCCGTCGGGTCGCCGATATACGCCTGCACGGTGGCCACCTGCGCCGCCGTCGGCGCGGTCGGCACCGCGGGGGTACCGGTACCCGTCATCGCGATCGCCACCGTGACCTGCCCGGGCCCCGGCGTGTAGGCGTGCGCGACGCAGCCCGGCAGCGCCGCCTCGGCCCAGCCTTCCCAGTCCGCCTCGTCGCCGCCGGCGCTGGGGTTGCGGATGCGCTGCAAGATGCGCGCGCGCCAGCTGTCCAGGCTCTCCGCGTCCTGGCCACCGGTGATCCCGTTGGCGTCAACGGTCAGGGATGTCAGCCCGTCCAGCGCCGCCACCGGCGTCAGCACCACCAGCGAGCCAAGATTGCCCGCGCTGCCGGCGGCCTGCGCCGTGAACGCCACTTCCAGCGTCCCGCTGGCGCCGATGGTGGACGCGGTCACGGATTGATAGACCGCGTTGCCGGGCGCGGTCGCCTCGAACTGCGCCGGGATCAGCGTGTTCGCCACCCCCACCGCGACGACCGATCCCGCCGCCGCGATCGGCTGCCCCTGCGTCACCCCCCAGATCGCCGCGTGCCGTGCCAGCCAATCCTGGGCGGTATCCGGCATCAACTCCTGCGCCAGGCGGCCCCGGTACAGATACAGGTCGAAGGTCACCTCGTCGGTCACCCGCGCTTCGACCGCCAGCAGCGAGTTCGGCGATCGCGCGTCCACCACCGCCGGCGGCGCGCCGGGGTTCCGCAGCGCATAGATGCGGGCGTATTCCGCTTCCAGCACGCCGGCGGCGCGATCGGCGATGTCGCCCGGTTGCGGGATCGGGAACGGCATCAGCCGCCCACCGGAATGGTGATCGACATCGCCTCGGGGCCCAGCTGCACCCAGATCCCCAGCATCCCCGCGACCACCCAGCGCACCGTGATGGTGACCGGCATCGCCAGGTCGGTTTCGAAGAACCGCACCGCTTCCGCCACGATGCTTTCGGCCAGCCGACGCACCGCCTCGGTCTGCTTGCGCCGCCGCAACAACCACAGCCGCGAACCGATATAGCGCCCGAGCGCATCGAGCGCGTCGCCCGGGTAGCCGCGGCGCGCATTCAGCGCCACCGGCGCGTAGCTGGGGGGCGCCGCGTCCGGCAGCACGTCATCGGGATGCGCGCGCCGGTCGCTGCCCACCGCGACCAGCAGCGTCGTGGCCGGCGTCACGTCCAGCACCAGGTCGGTGCCACTGAACGCCAGATCGCAGCGCTGCGTCGCGGGGTCGAACACCAGGGCGGGGCCGCAGAACATGGCGCCACTGTCGCGCGCGCGCGAAACCCGCCGCCACGCCCTTCGCCGATGGCGCGCGGCGCCGTCATACGATGTTGTCCGGCAGCCCGGTGGTGCCACCCGGCGCCGGGTGGTCGTGGGTGTCGTAGGCGCTGCGCAGCAACCCCAGGCTGCCATGGGCGCCGTTCTGATCGGTGATATCGCCGCTGGCGACGATGCTGCCGTTCACCTGCACGTTGGCGTCGATGGTGACGCCGCCGCCGGCGCTGATGGTCACCGCCCCGCTCGCCTGCACGTTCACCGTGCCGCTTTCAACCACCACCAGGGTCGCGGCCCACACCTGCACCGTGCCGCCCTGACGCACCGCGACGCGGGTGCCGTCCGCGCCGTAGATCACCGCTTCCCCCTGCGCCAGCGCGCCGAACCGCACCGCCGGGCAGCCGAGCGGGAGCACCGCCAGATTGGCCGGGTCGCCCCCCAGCACCAGCACATGCGTGATCGCGCCGTCGCCCGGCGGCAGACTGGCGAAGCCGAACGGCTGCGCCACCTCCACCGCGTCCTGGATCGCGCCGTCGCCGGTCTGAATCCGCGCCGTCTGCACCTGGCCGGTATCGTCGGCCGCCAGCACCAGCGCGCGCATCGGCATCGTCATGGCACGCTCGGCGCGGCCGGCGCGGGGGCACCCGGTCGCCGGCGACGCTGGTGCCGCGGCGTGGCCGGGTCGGCCTCCGCCAGCAGGTCGTATGTTCCCGGACGCACCACCCGCAGCTCGGTCAGCATCCCCTCCGCCGAATAGGTGTAGCGGACGCCGGCGATCAGCATGTCGCCGTCGATCCCCGAATACGGGTCGGACACCGCGACGGTGGTGTTCGGCTTCCACAGCGTGTGGGTCTTGGCGTCGCGCCAGTCCAGCACCCGGTAATGCAGCCCGCGCGAGCGCCCGCGCGCGGTCCGCAGCATCCAGTCCGCCTGCGCCTGCACGCTGCTGGAACCGCTCTGAGACCGCGCTCGGCGCACCACCGGCAGCCAGCGCGTCACCGCCGGATCGACCGCGTGGCCCGTCATCAGCACCCCGGCCGCTTCCGTCGCCGTCGCCGGGCCCGGGGTGGTGTGAGAGACGATCTGGCCGGTGGGCGTGAAGGTGTAGGTGATCGCCGGCGCCACGCCCGCGCGCCGGCCATTCGCGGCCGGAGTCTGGCCGCGCACGAAGTAGTCGCTGTGCCGGGCCGACCAGTCGTCGGTGCTGGACACGCCCAGCACGTTCTGCCCCAGCCACAGCGGCGCCGGCGCGCGCGTCACGCCGCCGCGCGTCAGCACCAGGCCGCCCACCCCATCGCTGGTCACCAGCACCGCCCGCTGGCGCGCGGCCATGTCCAGCACCGCCCGCCCGGTGTCTTCCGGGTGGAACGCCAGGCGGGGGAACGCCGCGCCCAGATCCACGTCCGCCGAGGGGGTGATGCCGAACGGCCCGCAGACCTTCTGTGCCAGTGCCAGCAGGCCGATCCCACGCAGCTCGGCCGGACCGTTCGGGAACGCGGCGCAGCGCACCAGGTCCCCGGTCTTGTCCAGGCCGGAGACGTCGCAGGACAGGCGCGTGCCGTCGATCGCCAGGTCAACCCGGTCCAGGTAGCCCACCAGCACCACATCGCCGTCGATCGCCACCGTCGCCGCCGCGCCGGTCAGCAGCGGCGTCGGCACCTTGGTCCCGGCCAGCGCGGCGCCGGCGCGCGCCTGGTCCAGGCACGTCAGGCTGAAGCGGCCGGCCAGCGCGGCCAGATCGCGCTCGATCGTCACCGCCGTGAAATCCGTGAACACCTGGCCGCCCGCGGTCAGCGTCACGCGCTTGGTGGGGGGCGCCGCGCTCACCGGATCAGCACTTCCAGCGTGCCGGGGGGCACGACGCCTGGGTGCACGATGCCGTTCCGCTGCACCAGGTCCAGATACGTCGCCGCCACCTGGTCGGGCGTATCGCCGGCCAGCGTCCAGGCGATCTGCCACGCGCTGGCGGCGTGCGGCAGCACGAACTGCGTGACGGACGGCAGCCGCCCGATCAGGCTGTTCAAGTCGGCCGAAAGCGCCGCCTGCGCCGCCACCAGCGCGCGCCACACGGCGCCGGCGCCGCGCGGATGCACCGCCGCCGACTGCGCGGCCAGGGCCGTCACCGCGCTCAATGTGGCCGCGAGCTGCTGGGCCCACTGCATCGCCTCCTGTTGGCTGTCGAACGGGATCTGCGCCGCGGTGGACACCGCGTCCGCCACCGCCAGCGCCTGCGCGGCCAGCGCGATCGCGACCGCGGTGGAACTGGCGCTGGGCGCCGGCGCGGCGCCGGCGACGGCGGTCAGGATCGCGGAGGTTGCCGCGCGCGGGTCAATCGGCACCGGGGCGGTGCTCGGCCCTCCCGGCGCCACGGCGGCCGGCAGCGCGGGCGCCGCGGCGGCGCCCACGGCCGCGGACGGCGCGCCCAGGATGGCGCCGACGGTGGCGCCGTAGCTCAGATCCAGCCCCAGCCCCACCACGCCGCCCAGGCCGGTCACGGCGCTGGCCAGTTCCGCCGGCGCGCCCACCAGCGCGCCCAGCGCCTGCGTCCAGGTGCCGATCATGGTGGCTGCGAAGCTCTCCACCGCGTTGACGGCGGCGATGGTCAGCGCGACCGGCGCCAGGATGCTGGCCAGCAGCGCGTCCGCTTCCGCTTGCAGGTTGTCCAGCGCCAGCAGCAGCTTCCCCAGCGTGTCCAGCGTGGGTTTCGGCGGCGGCGCGAAGCGCACGAAGCTGGCCTGGAAGCGCGCCACCCGCAGCTCGTCTTGGCGGAACGCGAAGCTGGGGGGCTTGCCCGGCGTCTGCATGACGCGGATCTCGCCCAGCCACGGGTGCAGCAGCGTGGCCGGCCCTGGCGCCAGCATCGCCGCGCGCAGCAGCTGTGCCTGTTCCACGTAGTCGTCGGCCACGATCAGGCCGGTGATGTCGATCGACTCGTCCAGCTGGCCCAGGTCCTGGAACGCGGGCACATCCGCGCCCGGGAACAGGAACCGGATCACCCGCCGCCCCGGCTCCTGCCGGCTGTCCAGCATGGCGAACGGGATGCCGGCGAAGGCGGCGTCCAGCAGCAGCCCCTGATAGAGGCCGACGATGTCAACCACAGGCGCCCCTCATGGCGAGAAGGCCAACATGTCGCCCATGTCCAGCGGCTGCACGCGGACGATGCTGGGCGCGGAGGCGTGCGTGATCGCGATCTTCCCGTGATGCGGATCGACGCCGACCTTCACGGTGACCACCGGCATGAGCGCCCCCATCCCCGAAGGGTCGGCGGCCATGCCGCCGGTGGACCACCGAACGGAGGCCGGCGCGTGCCCCTTCGCGGGCGACAGCGCGTGCTCGACCGCGGCCAGGGGATGTTCCGCGATATTCGTGAGGTGCTGAACCGCTTTGGTGCCAAGCCCCAGGAAGTGCAGCAGGTCGCCGAGCAGCCCGAGCACGATATGCAGCTCGCTCACCCAGGCGGTCGCGAAGCCGTGGCCGATATCCGCGATCCCGACCTTGAAGGAGTGCCAGTTGAAGTTCGCGATTCCCGTGAGCACGCCAGCGAGGCCGCGCGCGATCTCCTCCAGGCCACGGAGGCCCTGCGCGAACATCGGGCCGAACCGCGCCCAGTGGGCATAGATGTCGTACGCCGCCGCGCCGATCACGATCGCCACCCCGGCGAACGGCCCCGCGACCGCTGCCGCCGCCCCGGCCAGCGCGGCCAGCACATCCAGCAGCAGCACGAAGCCGCCCGCGACGGCGGGCGCGATGAAGCCGAGCGCGCCCAGCGCGGCGACCAGCGCGATGCCGGCGCCGGCGAGGCCGAGCACCCATCTCGTTGTGGCCGGGAACCGCGTGTTCGCCCAGGTCAGGAAATGCACCAGGTCCAGCAGCCCATAATTCACCGCGCGCAGCACCGGCATGAACCCGTGGCCCAGCACATAGCCGACCTGGCGGAACCCCTCTGCCATGATCCGCATCTGCGTGATCGGCGCGCGCTGCATCGCGATGAAATCGCGGTTGAACTGCGCTGGGCCGACCTTCTGCAAGGTCGCCAGGATGCGCGCGTGCTCCTTCCAGTTCTGCAGCAGCGCCAGCATGGCGGTCGCTGCCTGCTGGTTGCTGATCAACGCGTTCACCACCTCGCCCTGAAGCACCGCGCGGGCCTTCGGGTTCATCGTCTTCGGGACCTGCGACAGCACAGAATGCAACCACATCGCGGTGGCGGTCACCGGGTCGTACCCCTCCTTCGCCGCGCTCGCCAGAAAAACCGGGGCGTTCAGACCATGGGTGACACCGGCGCGGCGCAGCATGGCGATTGTGTTCCGGTACATCGCCAACTGTGGGCTCTTGCCGCCGAAGCCGCGGCTGGTCAGCCCCAGTCGCGCCTGGCCCGCCGGGCCCGTGACATATCTCAGCAGGTCGACCAGGTCGCTCCCCGCCTCCTGGGGCGACCGCGCCGGCACAACCTTGACGATGGTTTCCAGCATCGCGGCCAGCGAGCGCAGGCCATGCAGGCCGCCGAACTTGAAGTTCCCGAACTGGGCCGCCAGCCCCGGCAACTCCTGGTCGAACGCCGACATCGTGAAATGCGCCTGCATCGTCGCGCGGTGCAGGATCGCCAGGCCTTCCTCCATCTGCGACCCGCGCAGGTGCAGCCCGTTATACAGCGCGAACGGGATGTTCGACACCTGCGACATGTGCAGGTCGTAGGCGGTCGCGCCTTTCACCAGCGCGGGGATCATGGAGTTGACGATGGCGCGCACCATCTTCTCGTTCGCGCCCGGATGGGTCTTGACCATCCACTCATAGGCCTCCGCGATGCTGCCGCTCGATTTGCCGCTCGCCAGCGCCAGGCGGTTGAACCGCGCGCCGAGCCGCGCGAGCATCGGCGCGTCGCGCCCCGGCCTGTCCCGGCCCTCCGCGATCAGGATCTGCCGCAGAACCGCGTCGTAGTCTGCATAGGTCTGGGTGGTCTCCTTCAGCGCGCCGAAGCCCACCAGCGCCCCGATCGCGCCCACCCGCTTGCCCAGGCGTTCCGCCCCTCTCAGCATTCCCCCCAGATGCCCGGCTGCGGCCCGTGCCGCCGCACCGATCGTGTGCAGCGCGCGGCCGAACCGCGTCGCGTGCTCCGTTGCCTGTTTCAGCGCGCCGCCGCCCAGGGCGCCCCCCGCATTCCGCAGCCCGCGCAGCTGCTCCTGCAGCTTCCGCAGCCCGGCGGTCACCTTGTCCTCGAAGGTCAGGATGAACTGGGCGCGCAGGTCGGTCATGTGCTCTCCGCGTCCGCCCGCGCGCGCTTGTTGAACTCGGCCGCCGCGTGCATCCAGAACGCCGCCTGCGCGGCTGTCAGCCCTTCAAGGTCCGCGCGCGGCCAGTGGTAATGCGCCGCCAGCGCCCCCAGGATCAGCGGCCAGTCATCCGGCCACTCCCGGACAAAAAACCCACGACCCGGCTCACGCCCATCGCGTCCGCGCCGTCCAGCGTGTCGAACAACTCCCGCGCTTCCGCCGGCGACAGCGCCGCCGCGCGCGCCAGCGCCTGCGTCAGCACGTCCTTCCCGCCGGCGATCGCCTGCAAGTCCGCCCCCGTCAGCCGGCGGAACACGATCTCGGTCCGCTCCCCCACCAGGAACAGCAGCGGCAGCACCACGCGGCCGTCCTCCTCCCGCGCGCGCTCCGGCAGGCCGTCCCCCACGTCCAGCAGCGCCGCCACCACCGCGTGCGCCGCCGCCGCGTCCGACGCGTCCATCAGCCCAAGCACCAGCGCCGTCCGCGCCGGCGTCCAGCGCAGGGAAGCCGCCAGCGCCACCGCCGCGCCGCGCGCCGCCGGCGCATCGGTCACCCGGCGCACATCCGCGCCGGTCAGCCGCATCATCGTCAGCGCGCTCAGCGTCTCCCCGCTCGGGGCGCCGCGGAAGCGCAGCTCCACCGGGTAATCCAGCCGCAGCACCACCTGGCCGCCCACCGCTTCCGCGCCGCGCGGCAGGTCCAGCAGCGGCGCCTCGGCCTCCAACTCCGGCGCAGCCGCCCCGCCGCTCAGGTCCAGATGCAGCGTCACGACGGCGTGCCCTGAAGCTGCTGCGGCTCGCCGGCGACCAGCTTGATCTCCAGCTTGCCGCCTTCGCCGCCGGTGAAGCCCGGCGCGCCTTCCAGGAACGCGGTGGTCCAGACGAACGTCTGGCCGGTGTCGCAGATCACCTGCATTTCGGCCTCGGCGGTGCCCAGCAGCCCCAGCACGTCCTGGCCGGCCTGCACCACGGAGGTGACGCTCACCTCTGATTGCACCATCTCCTGCGCGCGGCGGACTTGGCGCCCAACGATGACGGGCTTGTTCCGGACACCCCCCACCGTGACCTTGCCGCCCGACTCGATCGGGATCGCTTTCCCGCCCCAATAGAGCTCGAAGATGCCAAGGGTCTGCGCGGCCATGAAATCACCCGATCAGCTGGAAGGACAGCACCGCCGCGGTGACCATCAGGTTGCCGATGATCTGCACGGGCAGCGAACAATCGACCCGGTTCGGGTCGGTGGCGTTGCGCACGAACACCGCCTGCGTCGCCAGCGCCGCGTTTTCGACCCATCCGAGCTCCATGTACAGCCGGTAGCGCGCCGCCCAGGACGCCGCCAGCCGCTGCGGCGTCGCCACCGTCGGGTCGTACTGCGCCGCGACCGAGCCGTTATCGGCCAGCTTGTTCGACGGGTACACCTGCTTCCGGTAGCTGTTCCAGTCGTACCGGATGCGGCTCATGGTCTTGGCGGTCATGATGTCGTGCCAGAACGGGTCCGGGACGCCCTGGGTGTCGGTCAGATAGGTGCTGACCACCCGCACCAGCATCGTCGTGCCGTCCTGCGTGACGCGAAGCGGCGACAGGCCCCCCAGCAGCGCCAGGTTCATTTCCTCGGTGGTCAGCCGGTTCACCGGCCGTGGCCCGACGATCCCCGGCAGCGGCAGGTCGCCGATCTGCCGGGCCGGATCATTCGTCATC
>JAKAZJ010000031.1 GCA_021826565.1 Pseudomonadota bacterium
CTGGAACTTCGCCGCCAGCCGCGCCCCCTGCGCGGCCAGATCCCGCGCCGGCACACCGGAATCATGCCGCGCCGTCAGCACCCGCCCATCGGCCAGACGCAGCGCCGCCACCGCATCGGTATGCGCAAGCCCAGGCCGGAAATCGAACACCACGCGCTGGCGCAGCGCGACCAGGTCCGGGTCCGTCGCCACCGCCGCCGAATAGCTGCCCAGCGCCCCCGTCTCCACCCCCGCCAGCGCCATCGCCGCGGTCTGGCGCAGGCTGAACTTGGCCTCCAACCCGGTCGCGGGTTCGGCGATGTTGCAGACCCGGTCGCAGGCCTCGGACAAGGTCAGGCGGATCTCGGCGACGTCCGCCGGGGTCAGGCGATGCGCCTCACGCAGGCCGCGCACCGCCTCGATCGGCGCATGGGTCAGGTAGCAGGCGGCATGGTATTTGAACAAATTGGCCAGGATGTAGAACCCGTCCGGCGGCGCTTCCCAGGCCAGCGCCGGGTGGAAATCCGGGCCATGGGTGGCGGCGAAGCCCTGCGCGCACTCGATCGCGTCGGTTCGCGCCGTCAATCCGCGCGCCGCCAGCCGCGCCGCGAGCACGCCGGTGCGCGCCGCCGCCCCGGCATGAAGCGGCTTGCAATCCGTCCCGAACTGGGATTTCAGCCCGGCCGCCTGGGTCGCCGCAATCCCGATCGCCACCGCCGTGGTCCGCGCGTCCAACCCCAGCAGCCGCGCGCTTGCCGCCGCCGCCCCCAGGCAGCCGATGGTCGCGGTCGCATGGAAACCCAACCCGTCGTAATGCCCCGGCGCCAGCGCCCGGCCGACCCGGCAGGCCAGCTCGGTCCCCGCCACCAGCGCCGTCAGCACCTCCGCCCCCGAAGCCTTGCGCGCTTCCCCCAGCGCCAGCAGCGCCGGCAGGATGGCCACGGTGGGATGCCCCGGCATCGCCATGTTCACATCGTCGAAATCCAGCGCGTGCCCCGCCGCCCCGTTCAGCAGTGCGGCCGCCGTGACCGGGAAGCGCCCGGATTGGCCGATCGCGCCGGCCTGCGCGGCGCCGCCGGCATCCGCCAGCTCCGCGCCCAGATGCGCGGCCACCGGTTCGTCCGCCCCGGCCAGCGCGCACCCCACCAGGTCCAGCACCGCCTGGGCGGCGACCTGGCGCACCGGGGCGGGCAGATCGTCCCAGCGCGTGGCCGCGGCCTGTGCGGCCAGATGCAGCGTCAGTCCTTCGGCGTTCATGCAAGCCTCCCGTGTTGTGACGTCAGCTTCCGCAAGGCGCCGGGTTCCCGCCGCCGTCATTCCCCCCGGAACACCGCGGGCCGCTTTTCGTTGAAGGCGCGAATCCCCTCGCGCCGGTCCGCGGTGGGCACCATGCGGTTATACGCCTCGATCTCGAACATCATGCCGCTGGCAAGGTCCATGTTCAGCCCGCGATCGACCGATTGCTTGATCTGGCGGACCGAGATCGGCGCGTTGGCGCAGATCCGCGCGGCGGTGGCGAGCGTGTCGGCAAGCAAAGTTTCCGCCGGGCAGATGCGGTTGACCATGCCCCATTCCAGCGCCTGTTCCACCGAGAACGGCGCGCCGGTCAGCAGGATCTCCTTCGCCCGGCGCGCGCCCACCGCGCGCGGCAGGTTCTGCGTGCCGCCGGCGCCCGGCATGATCCCGAGCGTGACTTCGGTCAGCGCGAAGCGCGCATGCGGCGCGGCGTAGATGAAATCGGCGGTCAGCGCGATCTCCAGCCCGCCGGCATAAGCGGCGCCATTCACCGCCGCGATCAGCGGCACCGGGCAGGCGAGCAGGGCACGGATCGCGCGCTCGAAGATCAGATGCTGGTCCTGCCATTGCCGGTCGGTCATGCCGTTGCGCTCTTTCAGATCGCCCCCGGCACAGAACGCGCGGTCACCGGCCCCGGTCAGCACCACGCAGCTTTGCGCGGCCGGATCGGCGGCGATCGCGTCGAACAGCGCCAGCAGATCCCGGCCGAGCTGGGTATTCATCGCGTTCGCGGAAGCGGGCCGGTTCAACGTGACCAGCAGCGTATGCGCCTGGGGGGTTTCGACCTTTAGCGTTTCGTATGTGGGGGTCATGAGGCGGGTCCGTCGCGCAGTGGCGACCCGAGGCTAGCCCGCGTCCCCGGCGCGGGCCACCCCGCTTCCCATCCTCGCCGCTCCGCCGCACACTGCCCGCGTCATCTGGGGAACCCATCCATGAGCTTCGAGACGATCGGCCTCGACCGCGCCGGCGCTTTGGCGATCATCGAGATCCGCCGCCCGCCCAATAATTTCGTCTCGGTGCCGCTGGTGGCCGAGATCGCCGACGCGCTGGAATCCCTGGACCGCGACCCCGCCTGCCGCGCGATCGTGCTGTGCGCCGCGGGCAAGCATTTCTGCGCCGGGGCCGATTTCTCCTCACGCGGCCCGGACGGCCGCGGCGAGCCGGTGGAACGCGGCCGGCATCTCTACAAGGAAGCGGTCCGGCTGTGGCGCACCGGCAAGCCGATCGTCGCCGCGGTGCAGGGGGCCGCGATCGGCGCCGGGCTCGGCCTGGCGGTGATGGCGGATTTCCGCGTGGCCAGCCCGGACGCGCGGCTATCGGCCAATTTCACCCGCATGGGCTTCCACCCGGGCTTCGGCCTGACCGCCACGCTCCCGCGCCTGATCGGCGCGCAGAAGGCGGCCCTGGTGTTCTACACCGGCCGGCGCTTCACCGGTGAGGAAGCGCTGGCGATGGGCCTGATCGACCAGCTGGTCCCCGCGGAACAGCTCCGCACCGCCGCGATCGCGCTTGCCACCGAGATCGCCGGCGCCGGACCGCTGGCGATCGTGTCCACCCGCGAAACCCTGCGCCGCGGCCTGGCGGACGCCGTGCAGGCCGCCACCGAGCGCGAATACCAGGAACAGACCTGGCTGCGTCAGACCGAGGATTTCCGCGAAGGCACGCGCGCCATGGCGGAACGTCGCCCGCCCGCGTTCACGGGAACCTGACCGCTACGGCGCGAACCCGGTCTTGGTGCGCAGGAACTCCAGCCGGTACACGCCCATCAGCGGCGGCTCGCGCACCCCGGCGCGGGCCAGCATGGGCGCGAGCTCGGCCAGTTCCAGCGCGTCCACATCCATCGCCTCGACCAGCAGGCACCAGCCGGGCGGCATTTCGATATCGGTACGGTCGCGCGTTTCGGTGGTGCGCACGCCCGAGGCCAACAGGTTGGTGTGGCACAGATGCGCGCCGGCGATGCGCGGCAGTCCCGCCACCGCGCGGGTGACCGCGCGCAATTCGTTGGCGAGCCAGGTCTCCGCCTCGAACCGCAACGTGGCCATGACGCCGCCCAGGCCGGGACCGCGGCTTTCTTCCACCGCGGTCAGCGCGCGCACGGTGTTCTGGAAGCCGGCGGTGACTTCGCGCGTGGCCGGGGTGGGATCGTTCAGCCGCGCGGCGTAGTCCGAGCCGGTGATCACGCCCATCGAGTCCGCCTCGTACAAGGTGAAATACTCGGGCGCGGTGTTCGGCTCGGCGGCGATCAGACGCCGGCCGCGGCGGAAACCGGGGATGCCGACGCGCTCCGGCATGTGTTCGTGCATGTGCCAGTCGTAGAACCGCTCGCGCAACTCCGGCGCGATGCCGTTCCAGATCGCAATCGCCGCCTCGCCTGCCAGCACCGACCCCTCCCGCTTCAGGATTCGCGCCATCCTGGCACGAACCGGAGCGCCACGGGAGGGTGCGCGGGGCGTTGCGCGGCCGGCGCCGTCCCGCGCCCTTGGGTCAGGTCTGGAAATTAAGCCGCAGCCCCGGCTCGTCCCATTCCATCGCCCCGATCCGGCCCGTTTCCGACAGCGAGATATACGCCGTCCGCAGATCCTTGCCGGCGAAACAGATATTCGTGGGATGGGTATCCGGCATCGCCACCTGGCGCAGCACGCGCCCATCCGGGGCAATCACGGTGATGCAGCCGGTGACCAGCGTGGCGACGCAGATATTGCCCGCGGCCGTCACCGCGAGACTGTCGAAGCGCTGATATCCCGCCAGCCCCGCCACCAGCCGTCCGCCATGCGGGGACGGAAAATCCAGCTTGCGCACCTGCCCCGGCCCGATCACGTCGAAGGCCCATAACCGCGCCGGTTCGGTATCGGCCACGTACACCGTGCGCCCATCCGGCGACAGACCCACGCCGTTGGGCGACAGGATCGGGTACGCAGCCTCGATGATCCGCGATCCGTCCGGCAGGGCGTAATACAGGCCGCCATGGTCGCGCCGACGCGCGTAGCGTTTGCCCAGATCGGTGAACCAGAACCCGCCCGCGGTGTCGAACACCAGATCGTTCGGCGCCGACAGCCGGTTGCCGTTACACTCGGCATATAATGTGCGGAACGCCCCGGTCGCGGGGTCGATCCGCTGGATCGACCCGCCGGCATAATCCGCCGCCGGACCTTCGGCCATGAAATGCCCGGGCCGGTAAAGGCCGCCGCCGTTGTTGCAGCAATACAAGGCCCCGTCCGGCCCCACCGCGAGCCCGTTCGGCCCGCCGCCGGTGGCCGCCAGCACCGACACCGCCCCGTCCGGCGCGATCCGCGAGACCTGCCGCCCCGCGATCTCGGTCACCACCACCGATCCGTCCGCCAGCACCGCCGGGCCTTCGGGAAACCCGAATCCGCCCGCCACGATTCGTATGTCCGCCATAGCCCGTTCCTCCCGTCCGCCGCGGCGTCCCCGCGATCCAGACGCGAAGCACACCACCCAAGCGCGCCAGGAGCAACCCGCGCCGACGCGTCAGGCTGCCGCGGGCCGCGCGACCCGGGGTGGTGCCGCCCGCATCGCAGCGTTGACCGAAGCGGCGAGCGGCACCGCGGAATTCGGGCTCTGCCCGGTCATCAAGGTCCCATCCGTCACCACCTGCGGCTGGAAATCGGGTCCAGCGCTCAGCCGCGCGCCCAGACTGGCCAGTCGCGTCGCGAGCAGGAACGGCACCTGGTCGTCGAGATGGACCGCGCGTTCCTCGGAATCGGTAAAACAGGCGATCGAACGGCCCGCGACCAGCGGGGCGCCGTCCGCGCGCCTGACGCCGATGAACCCAGCCGGACCATGGCACACTGCGGCGACGATCCGGCCCGCGTCCAGCGCATCCGTGATGGTGCGGCCGAGTGCCGCATTATCGGGAAAATCCCACATCGTTCCATGCCCGCCGGCCAGGAACAGCGCATCGTAATCGCGGGCATCGAGGTCGGCGACCGCCCGGCTCTGCCGTGCCGCCGCAAGCGCTTCCGGGTCGTCCTGGAAGCGGCGCACCGACGCGGAAACCGCCTCTCCGACAAGACTGCGCGGATCGATCGGCACCACGCCGCCGCGGATCGAGGCGATCGTGACCGCGTGCCCTGCATCGACGAAGGCATAATAGGGGCCCGCGAGCTCCTCGTACCAGACACCGGTCGGCGCGGCCTCATGCGGCATGGCGGTATGCGATGTCGTGACAATGAGTATCTTGCGCATGGCTTGCTCCTGAAACGCAACATCGGAGCGGTGGAACCGGGCGACGCGTCCGGCCGCCCGGCCCCCGGTGCGCCGCAGACCTGGGCATGGCGTCGGTCAGCCGCAAGCCGCCGATCCCGCCGCGGGTTGCGCCGATCAACACGAATGATTGATGCGACGACTTCCCGATAAAGCGATTACGGATATCATGCGCAGCCCGCCGCTGCGTCTGATCGGAATCTCCGCGATGGTTGCGCCTTTTGTCCTCGCCGCCCGTTCCCTGTTCGGGATTCGCTCCGACACCGAGGAACCGCGGGGCTCGGTCATCGATCACCTCGCGGCCGTCGAGATCCGGGAGTACGGACCCCGTCTCGCCGCCGAAACCACCGTCAGCGGCAGCGGGGACAGCGCCCGTTCCCAGGGGTTTCGCCGCCTCGCCGCATATATCTTCGGCGCCAATCTTGGTGGCGGGAAAATCGCGATGACCGCGCCGGTGGTCCAGACGCCGGAACCCGAGAAGATCGCGATGACCGCGCCGGTCGCGCAAACCAGCGACGGCGCGGGGCGCTGGACCATCCGCTTTTTCATGCCGAGCGCTTACACCGCGCAGACCCTGCCGCGTCCCACCGATCCCGAAATCCGCATCGTCGCCGTCCCCAACGAGACCTACGCCGTGCTCCGGTTCGCCGGCAACCGCACCCAGGCGCGGGTTGCCGCCGAGCAGGCGCGGCTGCTGGACCTGCTCGCCCCCAGTCGCTGGCGGATCGAGGGTCCGCCAACGGCCTGGTTCTTCGACCCGCCCTGGACCCTTCCTTTTCTCCGTCGCAATGAGGTCGCGGTGCGGGTCGGTTCCCAGCCGTAAGCCCTTCGGCCGGCGCGTCCGGCCACGGCGGTGCGGGAAGGCGCCGACTTTCAAACTGACGCACTCCCCCGCCACGGACCTCCGTATTGACGCGGCCTCGGCGCCCCCGTCACCATACCGGATCACAAACCCCCGGTCCGCCCCGCCTTGGAACTCGTCCGCGAACTGCCGCTCGATCAGATCCTGCGCGGCGACAGCATCGAGATGCTGCGGATGCTGCCGCCGGCGTCGGTCCACTGCGTGTTCGCCGATCCGCCTTACAACCTCCAGTTGCGCGGCGAACTGCGCCGGCCGGACGACAGCCTGGTGGATGGGGTCGATGACGACTGGGACCGGTTCGCCGATTTTCCCGCCTATGACGATTTCACCCGTGCCTGGCTGACCGAATGTCGGCGCGTGCTGCGCAAGGACGGCACGATATGGGTGATCGGCGCCTATCACAACATCTTCCGCATCGGCGCCATCCTGCAGGACCTGGGCTACTGGATCCTGAACGATATCATCTGGCGCAAATCCAACCCGATGCCGAATTTCCGCGGCCGGCGCTTCACCAACGCGCACGAGACGATGATCTGGGCGGCGCGTCAGCGCGACTCCCGGCATCGCTTCAACTACCAGGCGATGAAGGCGCTGAACGACGAGATCCAGATGCGCAGCGACTGGCTGATCCCGCTATGTACCGGACCGGAACGGCTTCGCAACGCCCACGGCCTGAAGCTGCACCCGACGCAGAAGCCGGAGGCGCTGCTGCACCGCGCCCTGCTGGCTGCCACCGGCCCGGGCGATATCGTGCTGGACCCGTTCTTCGGCACCGGCACGACCGGCGTGGTCGCCAAGCGCCTGCATCGTCATTTCATCGGCATCGAGCGCCACCCCGCCTATGTGGAAGCCGCCTGGGGCCGCATCCGCCGCACCCGTGCCGCGTCGGCCGATGGTGCCGCCGCGACGCCCAACCGCCGCGATGCGCCGCGCGTCGCGTTCGGCGTGCTGGTGGAACGTGGTCTGATCCCGCCCGGCACACGGCTTTACGACCGCCAGCGCCGCATCACCGCGACGGTCGCGGCCGATGGCAGCCTGCGCTCGGGCGCTTTGGCGGGGTCGATCCACCAGGTCGGCGCACAGGCGCAGAACGCGCCCAGTTGCAACGGCTGGACCTTCTGGCACCTGGAACGGGACGGCGCGCTGACCCCGATCGACACGCTGCGCGCGGTGCTGCAGGCGGAAGCGGTGTCTCAGTAGGTCACCACCGAGCGGATCGACTCGCCGCGCCGCATCAGTTCGAAGCCTTCGTTGATCCGCTCGAACGGCAGCACATGCGTGATCAGGTCGTCGATGTTGATCTTGCCGTCCATGTACCAATCGACGATGCGCGGCACATCGGTCCGCCCGCGCGCGCCGCCGAACGCGGTGCCTTTCCACACCCGCCCGGTCACCAACTGGAACGGGCGCGTGCTGATTTCCTGTCCCGCGCCGGCCACCCCGATGACGATGCTCTGGCCCCAGCCGCGATGGGCACATTCCAGCGCCTGGCGCATCACCTTCACGTTGCCGATGCATTCAAAACTGTAATCCGCGCCGCCCTTGGTCAGATCCACCAGATACGGCACCAGGTCGCCGGCCACCTCGGACGGATTGACGAAATGCGTCATCCCGAATTTCTCGGCGATCGCGCGCCGCGCCGGGTTCAGATCGACGCCCACGATCATCTCGGCTCCGGCAAGCCGCGCCCCCTGGATCACGTTCAGCCCGATCCCGCCCAGCCCGAACACCACCACGCGCGCGCCGGGTTCGACCTTGGCGGTGTTGATGACCGCGCCGATCCCGGTGGTCACGCCGCAGCCGATATAGCAGACCTTGTCGAACGGCGCGTCCTTGCGGATCTTCGCCAGCGCGATCTCCGGCACCACCGTGAAATTGCTGAATGTCGAGGTGCCCATGTAGTGATGGACCGTTTCGCCGGCGCAGGAAAACCGGCTGGTTCCGTCCGGCATCACCCCGCGGCCCTGGGTCGCGCGGATCGCGACGCACAGATTGGTCTTGCGCGACAGGCAGTATTCGCATTGCCGGCATTCCGGCGTGTACAGCGGGATCACGTGATCGCCCCGCGTCAGGCTGGTCACGTCCTTGCCCACATCCACCACCACCCCGGCGCCCTCGTGGCCCAGGATCGACGGGAACAACCCTTCGGGATCGGCACCCGACAGGGTGAATTCGTCGGTGTGGCAGATCCCCGTCGCCTTGATCTCCACCAGCACCTCCCCCGCGCGCGGGCCGTCCAGCTCCACTTCCTCCAGGCTCAAGGGTGCTCCGGCCTTGCGGGCCACGGCGGCGCGGGTCTTCATGCGGGGCATCTCCGGTTCGGAGGGCACAGAGTGCGGGGCCGCGCGTACCCGCGCAACCCTGGTCCCGGCAACCGGATCACCCCGCCATCCGCCGCGGCATCAGGATTGTGGTGGTGAACTCCTGCACCGGCGCGTCGTGCTGGTTCAGCGTGGTACAGCGATACGTCACCACCCCGGAATCCGGCCGCGATTGCGATTCCCGCGCCGCCAGCACCTCGATCCGCACGCGCAACGCATCGCCCGCCAGCACCGGGCGCACCCAGCGCAGCCGCTCGATCCCCGCGCCCATGCCGCCGCGCGCGACATGCAGCGTCTCGAAGATCAGCCGCATCGTGACCGACCCGGTATGCCATCCGCTGGCGCAGAACACGCCCAGCAGGCTGTCGCGCGCGGTCGCCTCGCCCAGATGCGCCGGCTGCGGGTCGTATTGGCGCGCGAAGGCAATGATGGCGTCGCCATCCATCACGATCGCGCGCGCCGAGCACAGCACCTGCCCGGCGCACACGTCCTCGAACCACATCGGCTCCTGATCCACGATTCTCTCCCGACTCGCGCCACGGGTTAGGGTCCCGCAACCCGGAGTGTCCCCCATGCCGCCGTTGATCGGAAGCCTGCTTGTCCCCATCCTGGCCGTTCTGGCAGCCGCCCTGGCCGCCGTGCTGGCCGGGCGCGGGATCGCGGCGGCCGAGCGCGCCCGGCTGGTGGCCGAGCAGGCGCGTGAGGCGATCCGCGCGGAATCCGAAACCACCCGGCGCCAGGCCGAGACCCAGGCGCGCGACCTGATCGAACGGATCGGCAACCTGCGCAGCGCCCAGGATCTCGCCAACGAACAGCTTCGCACCACGCTCGCGCAGGAACAGGGCGCGCTGCGCCTTGCGCTCAGCGAAGCGCGCGAGGCGCTGACGCGCGCCTCCGCCGCCGGGTTCGAGGACACGCGCACGCTGCTGGAGCTCCGCCTGCGCGAACTGCGCGAGGGCAACGAGAAGAAACTGGCGGAAATCCAGACCACCGTGAACGAACAACTGCACGCCGCGGTGGAAAAGCAGATGACCGAAAGCTTCGCCCGCGTCGCCGACCAGTTCGAGGCGGTGCGCAAGGCGCTGGGCGAGTTCTCGGTCCTGTCCACGCAGATGGGCGACATCAAGCGGCTGTTTTCCAACGTCAAGACCCGTGGCGGCTGGGGCGAGACCCAGGTGCGCGCCATGCTGGACGATATCCTGCCGGTGGACGCCTACGAAACCAACTGCAAACTGCGCCCGGACTCGGACGAGGCGGTGGAATTCGCCGTCCGCCTGCCCGGCCGCGGCGGCGCGCGCCCGCTGCTGCCGATCGACGCCAAGTTCCCGGTGGAGGACTACGAACGCCTGCTCACCGCCGCCGACGAGGGCGACGCGGACGCGGAACGCGCCGCCCGGCGCGGCCTGGAAACCGCGGTCAAACTCCAGGCCCGCCGCATCGCCGAGAAATACATCGTCCCGCCGATCACGGTCGATTACGCGGTGATGTACCTCCCCACCGACGGGCTGTTCGCCGAGGTCGCGCGCATCCCCGGCCTGATCGACGCGCTCGGCCGCGATCACCACGTGATGGTGCTCGGCCCCAGCCTGTTCCCGGCGCTGCTGCGGACCATCCATCTCGGGGTCATTACGCTGGCGATCGAACAGAAGGCCGAACAGGTGCGCGGGCTGCTCGGCGCCACGGTGGCCGAGATGG
Organism: Pseudomonadota bacterium; assembly: GCA_021826565.1. The sequence continues at coordinate 10,378 of JAKAZJ010000031.1, forward strand.
GGCGGATGGACCAGGTGCTGGCCA
>JAKAZJ010000032.1 GCA_021826565.1 Pseudomonadota bacterium
CCTGGCCTTGCTCGCCTCACACCACCCCCCCCCACCCGCCGGCATTCCGCCGCTCGGGCTTGGCCTAATGCACGGAGACGGTCATGTGTGGCGTGGCGGGGGTGCTGGACCTGATCGGGGCGCGGGATGTTGGCGGGGCTTTGCTGCGGCGGATGACGGCGGCGTTGGCGCATCGGGGGCCGGACGGGGATGGGTTTCATGAGGCGCCGGGGGTAGCGCTGGGGCATCGGCGGCTGGCGATCGTGGATCCGCGTGCCGGGCAGCAGCCGATGTATTCCGCGGATGGCTCGGTTGCCATCGTCTACAACGGCATGATCTATAATTTCCAGTCGTTGCGCCCGCGGCTGGAAGCGCTGGGGCATGTTTTCCGCACGAATTGCGATACCGAGACGATCCTGCATGCCTGGGCGGCCTGGGGGCCGGCGTGTCTGGCCGAGCTGGATGGGATGTTCGCGTTTGCGTTGTGGGATGCGCGGCGCGGGGAATTGTTTCTGGCGCGCGATCGGCTGGGCAAGAAGCCGGTTTATTATGCGGTGACCGGGGACGGGCGATTCGTATTCGCTTCGGAGCTGGCGGCGTTGCGGATGGAACCGGACGTGGGGCGGTCGGTGGCGCCCGAGGCAGTGGCGGATTTCTTCGCCTATGGTTTCGTGCCTGATCCGGGCACGATCTATCGTGACGTGTTCAAGCTGGCGCCGGGGCATTTTCTGCGGTTGCGCCGGGGCGGCGGGATGGCGGCGCCGGAGCGCTATTGGCGTCCGCGGATCGTGCCGATCGCGGTGGGTGAGGCGGAGGCGGCGGAGCAGGTGCGGGCGCGGCTGCGCGCGGCCACCGATGTGCGGCTGATTGCCGATGTGCCGTTGGGGGCGTTCCTGTCGGGGGGCGTGGATTCCTCGGCCGTGGTGGCGATGGCGGCAGAGCTGCGAGCGGGGATCGACACGTTCACGATCGGCTTCCCGGGTGCCGAGGACGAGACCCCGTACGCCGCGATGGTGGCCGCCCGGTACGGCACCACGCAGCATGTGGAGGCGGCCGAGGCGGTGGATTTCATCGATGCCGCGCGCGCGCAGGGGCGGATTTTCGGCGAGCCGTTCGGCGATCAGTCCGCCGTGCCCACGTATCGCGTCTGCGCGCTGGCGCGTCGGTTCGCGACCGTGGCGATCTCGGGCGATGGCGGAGATGAGGTGTTCGCGGGGTATCGCCGCCATCGCTGGCATCGTCTGGTGGAGGGGGCGCGGGCGGTGCTGCCGGCATCGGTTCGGCGCGGCGTGGTGGGGCGGCTGGCGGCGGTGTATCCGAAGCTGGATCGCGCGCCGCGATGGTTGCGCGCGCGCCATACGCTGACCGAACTCAGCCTGGACAGCGCGCTGGGCTATTACCGGACTTTGGTTCGTGTGCAGGACGAAGCGCGGGCCGCCTTGTTCGCGCCCGGCCTGAGCGCCGCGCTGGACGGATACGATCCGGCGGCGCGCGTCGGGGCATTGATGGCCGAGAGCGGGACCGAGGACCCGCTGGCGCAGGCGCAGTATGTGGATCTGGCGCTGTGGTTGGCGGGCGGGATGCTGACCAAGGTGGATCGCGCCAGCATGGCGCATGGGCTGGAGGTGCGCGCGCCGTTCCTGGACCACCGCCTGGTGGAATGGGGGTTGTCGCTGCCGGCCGCATTGAAGCTGCGCGGCGGCGAGGGGAAATACCTGCTCAAGCGCGCGCTGGAGCCGCTGCTGCCGCGCGCGGTTCTGTATCGTCCGAAACAGGGTTTCGCGATGTCGCTGGCTGGGTTGTTCCGGCGCGAGATGCCGCGGCTGCGGGCGCGGCTGGCGGGGCCGGGTTTGGGCGATTGCGGATTGTTCCGGATGGCCGCGGTGACGCGGCTACTGGACCAGCACGAGGCCGGGCGGTTCGATCATAGCCTGGCGCTGTGGCAGCTGCTGGTGTTCGAGGGGTTCGTTGCTTCGGAGCTATCGGGCGAGATGGTGGCGGCGGCGTAGCGGGCGCAGCCCCGTCACGCGCAGATCAAGCGGGTTGCGTGCGCGCCAGCCGCGCGTACACGTCCTTGTAGCCCGCCGCGGCCACCGGCCAGACGCGTTGTTCCGTCACGAACCGCCGTGCTTGCGCCCGCATCGCGTCATGCCGCGGCGCCGCCGCGATCGCGTCGGCAACGCGCCGCGCCAGCGCCGCCGGATCGTCGGCGGCGAACAGGAACCCGGTCACGTCGTTTTCGATCAGTTCGCGGTGCCCGCCGACATCCGAGGCCAGCACCAGGCGTCCCTCGGCCATCGCTTCCAGCGGTTTCAGCGGCGTGACCAGCTCGGTCAGCCGGATGCGCCGGCGCGGCAGCACCAGGAAATCCACCAGATCGTAGTAGCGCGTCACCTGATCGTGCGGCACCCGGCCGGTGAAGCGCACCGCGTCCCCGAGCGGTGCCGCCGCCGCGCGCAACGCGGCCTCCATCGGCCCGCCGCCGACCAGCAGCAGCGCGATCTCGGGGTGCGCGGCGCGGATCGCGGGCATCGCCGCCAGCAGCAGGTCCAGCCCTTCGTAGTGGTAGAACGAGCCGATGAACCCCAGCACCGTCCGCCCGGTCAGTCCGAGCGAGGCGGCCAGCGCCGGGTCAGGCGCGCGGGCATCGGCCAGCCGGGCAGGATCGACCGCGTTCGGGACCACGGCCAGTTTCGCGTCCGGGATTCCCCGCCCGGTGATCTCGGCGCGCATCGCCTGGCACAAGGTGACCACCGCGTCGGCCTGGCGCATCAGCCTGGTTTCCAGCGCGCGGGTGATCCGGTAGCGGGCGCTGCCCGCGGTGGTGTGACCCAGATCGACGGCCGCGTCTTCCCACAGCCCGCGTAGTTCATAGACCATCGGCAGGCCGGCGCGGCGCGCGGCCCATAGCGCGGGGTAGCCGGCCAGCAGCGGCGAATGGGCATGAACGATGTCGGGGGCGGTGGCGCGAATCACCGCATCCAGGCGGCGCGAGAGGGCACGCATCTCGGCGATCTCGCGCAAAATCGGCGCGCGGGTGACGGTGTGGGGGGTGCGGTGGAACTCCCAGCCATCGACTTTGTCGAGGTCCGGCGTGCCGGCGTTATGGCGCGGGCCGGTCACCTGCACCGTATGCCAGCCGAAGCCGCGCTGCGCGTTCAGCAGGCCGAGGCTGCGGAACACATAGCCGCTTTGCAGCGGCAGCGCGTGGTCCAGCACATGCAGGATGGTGAGGGGGGAGGAGATGGCCGGCTCCGGAACGTGGGATGGAGATGGTATCGCCCGGGGATGGGGGCGCGGGCAACCGGGGCGTGCCCGATCCGATCGGGACCGGCCGGCTTTACTCCGTCTCGCGATCTGCCACGCTGATCTTTCGCCAGGGGAGGTCCGCCATGCCCGAGCTTGCCGGTCAGATCGCGCTTGTCACCGGCGCCAGCCGCGGAATTGGCCGGGCGGTGGCGCTGGCCTTCGCTGCCGCCGGCGCGGATATCGGGTTCTGCCATCTGGACGATCCCGCCACCGCCGCCGCGACCGAGGCCGAGATTGCGGCCTGCCGCGCCCCCCAGGATATGTCAGCCGGCGCCCGGGTGCTGGCGCGTCGCGTGGACGTGGCGGATCTGCCGGCCCTGCGCGCCTTCGCCGCCGAGGTCGCCCGCCGCCTGGGTCCCATCGACATCCTGGTCAACAACGCCGGCATGAACATCCGCCGCCGGTTCGAGGACTATACGGAAGCCGAATTCGACCGTCTGCTCGACGTGCATCTGCGCGCGACGTTCTTTCTTGCTCAGGCGGTCTATCCGGCGATGTGCGCGCGCGGTTCCGGCTGCATCATCAACATCGCCTCGCAGCAGGCACTGACCGGATCGGCGGGCGCGGTGCCGTATTCCGCCGCCAAGGCCGGTATTCTGGGTTTCACCCGCGCGCTGGCGCGTGAGGCCGCGCCGCGCGGCGTGCGCGTGAACGCGATCGCCCCGGGCCCGATCGAGACCGATCTTCTGGCCGGCAACTCGGAACAATGGCGCACCGCGTTCCGCGCGCGCCTGCCCGCCGGGCGCTTCGGCCGCCCGGACGAGATCGCCGCCACCGCCCTGTTGCTCGCCGGGCCGTCCGGCGGCTTCTATGTCGGCGCCTGCCTGTCGCCCAATGGCGGCGACGTGATGCATTGAATCGGAGACCAGGATGCCCCCCACCGTTGCCGTGATTGCCCCTGGCGCCATGGGCAGCGCCGTCGCCGCCTGCCTCACGGCGCGAGGGGTGGAGGTGCGGACGTCGTTGCTGGGTCGCTCCGACGCCTCCGCCGCGCGCGCCCATCTTGCCGGGATGCGCGGGGTCGATGACGCCGCCATCGCCGCGTGCGACATCATCCTGTCGATCGTGCCGCCGGGGGAGGCCACGGGCCTGGCGCGGCGTCTGGCGCCGGTGCTGAGCGCGGCGCGGCGCAAGCCGGTCTATGTCGATGCCAACGCGATCGCGCCGGCGACGGTTGCGCGCATCGCCGGCCTGCTGGCAGCCACCGGCTGCGGCTTCGTCGATGGCGGCATCATCGGTCCGCCGCCGCAGCCCGGGTCCACCACGACGCGGATGTATCTCTCCGGCCCCGAATCCGCCCGCGCGGCGGTGCTGGGGGATTGGGGTCTGGCGACGCCGGTGCTGGATGGGCCGGTCGGCTTCGCCTCGGCGATGAAGCTGTCCTATGCCGGGATCACCAAGGGGTTCACCGCGCTGGGCGCGATGATGCTGCTGGCGGCGACGCGCGCGGGCACCGATGCCGCGTTGCGCGCCGAGCTTGCGCAGAGCCAGCCGCAGCTGCTGACCTGGCTCACCCGCCAGGTGCCGCGGATGCCGGACAAGGCGTATCGCTGGGTGGCGGAGATGGAAGAGATCGCGGCCTTCACCGGCGCCGACCCCGCCGCCGCCACATCCTTTGCCGCCGCGGCGCGGTTGTACGAGCGTCTCGCCGCCGATCACGCAAGCGCGGGGCCGGAGACGGCGGCGCTGACCCAGTTCCTGTCCTGATCGGTCGGGCGGGTGTGTCGGCGACGGGCCGGCCGCGCCGTTACGGCATCGCCCCCATCCCGCGACCTACGCCCGCTTGTCACGTTCCGACCGCCCCTGGAGATTCCCCATGCACGGCATCCACCGTTTCCCCGATATGGACCGCGTGGTCTATGGCGAAGCCTTCGATCAGGCTGCGGCGCGCGAGTGCGAACGGCTCGACGCCCGTGCGGCCTTCGCGCTGGTCTCCGCCACCATCGCGCGTGAGACCGACCTGCTGGACCGGCTGCGCGCCGCGCTCGGCAACCGTCTCGCCGGTGTCTGGACGCGCATGGGCGCGCACACGCCGCGCCCGGATGTCGTGGACGCGGCCAACGCCGCCCGCGCGGTGGGCGCCGATCTGCTGATCACGCTGGGCGGCGGATCGCAGACCGACGCGGCGAAGATGGTCGGGCTCTGCCTTGGCAACGGCGTGACCGCGCCCGCGGAGCTGGATGCGTTCCGTGCCCGGATCGAGGCCGATGGCCGCACCACGCGCCCGCCGGTGCACCCACCGGGCGTGCGCGCGATCGCGATCCCCACCACGCTCTCGGCCGGGGAATACACCGCCTTCGCCGGCTGCACGGACCCGGTGCGCGGGGTGAAGGAAAGCTACGGCCAGGCGCTGATGATGCCGCGCGCGGTGATCCTGGACCCGGAGATCACGTTGCGTACGCCCACCTGGCTGTTTCTCTCCACCGGCATCCGCGCCGTCGATCACGCGGTGGAGGATCTGTGCGCGGTGAATGCGCAACCTTTTTCCGACGGCACCTCGTTGCACGCGCTGCGGCTGCTTGCGCGTGGGCTGCGCGCGGTCAAGCGCGATCCCGCCGATTTCGCCGCGCGGCTGGACTGCCAGCTGGGGGCCTGGATGTCGGTGGTGGGATCGCAGAACGGCGTGGCGAAAGGCGCCAGCCACGGCATCGGCCATGTCCTGGGCGGCACCGCCGGCGTGGCGCATGGCTATACCTCGTGCATCATGCTGCCGCCGGTGCTGCGCTATAACGCCGGCGTCACCGCCGAACGCCAGGCCTGGGCGGCGGAGGCGATGGGACGCCCCGGCATCGCCGCGGCCGATGCGGTGGCGGAACTGGTCGCCGAGCTTGGCCTGCCCGGCCGGCTGCGCGATGTCGGCGTGCCGGCCGAGTTGCTGGATCGGATCGCCCAGGAATCGATGCATGATCGCTGGGTGCATACCAACCCGCGCCGCATCGCGGGGCCGGCGGATGTGCGCGCGCTGCTGGACGCGGCCTGGTGATGATCCTGGGATCGTTCTGGATCGCGCTGGCGATCAAGGCCGCGTTCACCGCCTGCGTGGTGGTTGGCGCGCTGGCTGCCGCCGAGGCCGCCGGCCCGTTCTGGGGCGGGCTGATCGCCAGTTTCCCGATCTCCGCCGGCCCCGCCTATGTTCTGCTGGCGCTGCAACACGGCTCGCGCTTCATCGCCGCCTCGGCGTTGGAGAGCTTCGCGATCAATGCCGGCACCTGGCTGTTTCTGCTGGTCCTGATCCGGCTGGCCCCGCGCGTGCGCTGGCCGTGGGCGCTGGGGGGCGCGCTTGGGACCTGGCTGGCGGCGGCGGCGGTGATCCAGGCGCTGCCCTGGACGGCCGGGACGGCGCTGGCGTTGAACCTGCTGCTGCTGGGCGCCGCGCTGGGGCTGACGCGCGGGCACGGGCAGCCGGTGGGGACGGCGCCGCGCGGCGTGCGGCGGTGGTTCGATCTGCCGCTGCGCGCATTGCTGGTCGCGACCCTGGTGACCACCGTGGTGACCGGCAGCCGGGTGCTGGGGCCGCGCTTCACCGGGCTGGGGGCGGTGTTCCCGATTGCGTTCTCCTCCCTCGGGTTGTTGGCGCTGACGCGGCTGGGTGGGGCGACCACGGCGGCACTGATGGCGAGCGCCCTGCGTGCGCTACCCGGCTTCGCGCTGGCGCTGCTGGTGCTGCATCTGGGCGCAATGCGGTTCGGATCGTTTCCGGCGATGGGGATGGCGCTTGGGGTCAACGCGCTCTGGGCGTTGGGGGTGCTGGCGCGGCGGCGGCGGGCGATGATGTCCGCTCCCGCGCTGGTCCCGGTGCGCGACATGGGCGGGCGATGACGCGCGCGCGGGGGGCTGGTACACTCCGCGCCCGCGTCCGTCCGGAGCCTGCCATGTCCACCCTTGCCTCGATGACCGGATTCGCGCGTGCCGAGGGCACCGAAGACGGTCTGGCCTGGGCGTGGGAGCTGCGCTCGGTGAACGGCCGCGGGCTGGATGTTCGGCTGCGCCTGCCCACCGGGTGGGACCAGCTGGAGCCGGGTCTGCGCGACGCCGCCGGCCAGGTGCTCCGCCGTGGCAATGTCAACGCCACGCTGACGTTGAAACGCGAAACCGACGCCGTGCCGACCCCCGATCCCGCCGCCTTGTCGCGGCTGCTGGAACTTGCCCTGGCGCTGGCCGCGCGCATTCCCGGCTGTCAGCCGCCGCGGGCCGAAGGTCTGCTCGCGCTCCCCGGCGTGCTGCGCGCCGCCAGCGCCGAGGCCATGCCGTCCGATGCCGCCCTGGCCGATGCCGCGCTGGCCGCGCTGCGCCGCGGTTTCGCCGATGCACTCGCCGCCCTGACCCAAGCCCGGCGCGAGGAAGGCGCCCGCCTGGGTGCCACGCTCCGCATCTTGCTGGACGAAATTGCCACGCTCCATGCCGCCGCGGCCGCCGAGGCTGCCGATCAGCCCGCCCGCCATCGCGCCCGCCTGATGGAGACCGTCGCCGCCCTGCTTGGCGAATCCCCCGCCCTGCCGGAAGAGCGCATCGCCCAGGAAGTGGCCCTGCTGGCAAGTCGTTCCGATGTGCGTGAGGAGCTGGACCGCCTGGCCAGCCACATCGCCGCCGCCCATGCCCTGATCGCCGAGACCGGCGCGGTCGGCCGCCGCTTCGACTTCCTGGTCCAGGAGTTCAACCGCGAGGCCAACACGCTTTGTTCCAAATCCGCCTCCGCCGCGCTGACGGCGACCGGCCTGAAGCTGAAGGCCGCGATCGAGCAGCTGCGCGAGCAGGTGCAGAATATCGAATGACCCCGCCGGAAATGATCCCGTTGATGCGGCGCGGCGTGTGTCTGGTCCTGGCGGCGCCGTCCGGTGCCGGCAAGACCACGCTGGCGCGCGCGCTGCGGGCGCGGGAGCCGGGGCTGGAGGTTTCGGTCAGCGTCACCACGCGCGCCCCGCGTCCTGGCGAACGCGACGGGGTGGACTATCATTTCCGCACTCAGGCGCAGTTCGACGCGCTGGTGGCCGGGGACGGGATGGTGGAATGGGCGCGGGTGCTGGGCCGCGATTGCTACGGCACGCCGCGCGCGCCGGTGGAAGCGGCGCTGGCGGCCGGGCGGGACATGCTGTTCGACATCGACTGGCAGGGATTCCGCAGCCTGCGCGCGGCCCTGCCCGGCGACGTGGTGGGGGTGTTCATCCTGCCGCCGTCACGCGCCGCGCTGGCCGCGCGGCTGGCCGGGCGCGGCACCGATACGCCCGAGGAGATTGCCCGCCGCATGGCCCGCGCGGCCGGCGAAATGGCCCATGCCGGCGAATTCGATCATGTCGTCATCAACGACGCCTTGGACGCGGCGGTGGCGGCGGTGGCGGCGATCCTGGCCGCGGCGCGCACCGCGACCCCGCGCGCCGTCGGGTTGGGCGGGTTCGTGGCGGGGATTGCAGGTGCGGGCAACTGGAGCGGGTGAAGGGAATCGAACCCTCGTGTGCAGCTTGGGAAGCTGCCGTTCTACCATTGAACTACACCCGCACCGGGCCGGGCATTCATACCGGCGCCCGCTTGACGGTGCAATCCGCCTCGCCGTAAAATCCGATCCGGCGGTCCCCCGCCCCTCGTGATTTGTCCGGCCGGATTGCGGCGAGGTGAAACAAGCGCGCTAAAGAGGCCCGCGATCGCCCGCGCCCCGCGTGCGCCGCACCCTCGATGGCCGGCCCCATGTTCAGCAAGGGCCGCACCCATGACACACCCGTACCGCCCCGCCACCGCCCTGATCCACGGCGGCACCACCCGCACCCCCTATGGCGAAACCGCCGAGGCGTTGTTCCTCACCTCCGGCTATGTCTATGACAGCGCCGAGCAGGCCGAGGCGACCTTCACCGGCGCCGTCCAGCACTACCAGTATTCCCGCTTCGGCAACCCGACGGTCGCCATGCTGGAAGCCCGCCTGGCCGGGATCGAGGGCGCGGAGGCCTGCCGCGCCACCGCCACCGGCATGGCCGCGGTCCATGCCGCGCTGCTGTCGCATCTGAAAACCGGCGACCGGGTGGTGGCCTCGCGCGCCTTGTTCGGCTCCTGCCACTGGATCGTGTCGACCCTGCTGCCGCGCTACGGGATCACCTCGGAATTCGTCGATGGCGGCGATCTGGCGCAGTGGCGCGCGGCGCTGGATCGCCCCGCGGCGCTGGTGCTGCTGGAGACGCCGTCCAACCCGATGCTGGAGATGGTCGATCTGCGCGCCGTCTCCGCCCTGGCGCACGCCGCCGGCGCGCTGGTGGTGGTGGACAACGTGTTCGCCACGCCGCTGTTGCAGCAGCCGCTGGCACTGGGCGCGGATGTGGTGGTGTATTCCTGCACCAAGCATATCGACGGCCAGGGCCGCGTGCTGGGCGGCGCGGTGCTGGGGCCGAAGAAATGGGTGGAGGAGACGTTGCAACCCTTCATCCGCAACACCGGGCCATCGCTGTCCCCGTTCAACGCCTGGCTGCTTCTGAAAGGGTTGGAGACTTTACGCCTGCGGGTGGACGCCGCCTGCCGGTCGGCCGCCGAACTGGCCGATTTCCTGGCCGCGCATCCCGCCCTGCGCCGGGTCTGGTACCCGACGCGGGCCGACCATCCGCAGCATGCGCTGGCGATGGCGCAGATGACCGCCGGCGGCACGATGGTGACGTTCGAGGTCGCGGGCGGCAAGGACGCCGCCTTCGCGGCGATGAACCGGTTCCGGCTGATCGCCGTGTCGAACAACCTGGGCGACACGAAATCCCTGGCCACGCACCCGGCCACCACGACGCATATGCGGATCGGCGCCGAGGAACGCGCGAAACTGGGCATCACCGACGGGGTGATCCGGCTGTCCGTGGGATTGGAGGACGTGGCGGATCTGCGGGAGGATCTGGCGCAGGCGCTGGCCGCGCAGTAACCAACCCCCAACGCACCCGGGAGTGACCCAGATGATCATCGACTGCCATGGCCATTACACCACCGCGCCAAAGGCGTTGGACGACTGGCGCGACCGCCAGATTGCCGCGCTGTCCGCGCCCGGGACGGGGCCGAAGGCGTCCGAGCTGAAAATCTCCGACAGATCG
>JAKAZJ010000033.1 GCA_021826565.1 Pseudomonadota bacterium
TGGTGGCCGCGCTGGCCACCGACCGCGGCGCGATCGCCGCGCTGCTCGGCTGGGGGCCGATCTACTGGCTCGGTACGGTCTCCTACTCGATCTATCTGGTGCACGCGCCGATCCTGCAACTGGTGCGCGGCCAGATCCCGCCCGGCGTGCACGGGCTTGCCGCGCTGGCGCTGGATGTGGCGGTCTGGGGCGGCGTGCTGGCGGTCTCGGCGCTGACCTATGCCGGGATCGAGCGTCCGGCGCGGCGCTGGCTGAACCGCCCCGCCCGCCGTCCGGTGGTGGCGTGAACGTCAGCCGCCGGTCTCGGACCGAAACCCGGGCCATGCCGACGGGCGTTCCCGCGCAAGCGCGACCGATCTCCCCCCGCCGCGGCGCGGTTGACCCCAGCCCTCGGCCCCCCCAGTGTCCCCACCCGCCATGAATACCCCCCCATCCCGGCCCATCCCGTCCCGCCCGGTCCCGCCGGGCCTCGATCCCCGGGCCGCCGCTATTCTGCGCGAAGTGGTCGAACAATACGTGGAAACCGGCGAACCGGTCGGCTCGCGCACGCTCTCCCGCGTGCTCCCGCTTGGCTTGTCCCCGGCCAGCATCCGCAACGTCATGGCCGATCTGACCGATGCCGGCCTGCTGTTCGCCCCGCACACCTCCGCCGGCCGCCTGCCGACCGAGCGCGGCCTGCGCCTGTTCGTGGACGGTCTGCTGCAATTCGGCGAACTGACCGACGAAGACCGCAGCTCCATCACCGCGTCCCTGGCGATCTCGGGCCGCAGCCTGGAGGACACGCTGGCGGATGCCTCCACCCTGCTCTCCGGCCTGTCCGCCGCCGCCGGGCTGGTGCTGGCGCCCAAGGCCGAGGGGCCGCTGAAGCATATCGAGTTCGTTCCCCTCGGCCCCGGCCGCGCGCTCACGGTCCTGGTCGCCGCCGACGGGCATGTGGAAAACCGCGTCATCGACACCCCCGCCGGCCTGCCGCCGAGCGCGTTGCAGGAGGCCAGCAACTACCTCAACGCCCGTGTCATCGGCCGCCCGCTGCCCGCGCTGCGCCGCCTGGTCGCCGAGGAGATGGCCGCCAACCGCACCGAACTCGACACGCTGACCGCCGAGGTGGTGGCGACCGGGCTCGCCACCTGGTCCGGCGAGGGCCGCTCCGGCAGCCTCATCATCCGCGGCCAGGCCAATCTGCTGGCCGACATCACCGAGCTGGAACGGGTCACCTCGATCCAGCGCCTGTTCGAGCAGCTGGAGGCGCAGGACACCATGCTGCGCCTGCTGGAACTGGCCGAGGCATCCGACGGCGTGCGCATCTATATCGGCGCCGAAAGCGGCCTGGCCGGCACCACCGGCGTGTCGATGGTGGTCTCCCCGGCGCGCGGCGAAGGCGGGCGGATCGTCGGCGCGATCGGCGTGATCGGACCGACGCGGATCAATTACGGGCGGATCATTCCGGTGGTGGATTACACGGCGCGCGTGATCGGGCGGCTGCTGGGCTGAGGGTTTGCGCGTGGCGCGGTGTCGCGCCGGCGCGCGAGCGCGTCCACCAGCCGCCGCGCCGGTCCGCTCGCGCGCCAGAACCGGCTCGCCACGATCGCGGCGCGCGCCGCCTCGGCCACCGTGGCGCGCGCCTCGGCGCGGGACAGCGCCGCGGACAGTACCGCCACCTCCGCCGCCAACCGCGCTTCGGTCGTCGCCGCCGCCGCCGCGCCGGCCGCCAATTCCTCCCGCAACCCCGCCACCAGATGCGCCAGGGCGGCGATCCGCCCCGCCTCCGGCTCCGGCCCCGGCGGCGGGGCCAGCGCCTCGATCGCCGCACTGCCATGCGGCCGGGCGAGCGGGGCGAGTTCCACCGCATAGGCCGCGCGCAGACCGGTGCAGACCGCGCCGAACGCCGCCGCCCCGTCCAGCCCGCGCTCCTCCTCCCAGGATTTCAGCCGGTCGACCAGGTCGTAGCTGGCCCGCAGCAGCGCCACCGCCTGGGTGGCATCGTCGGGCGCGGCGGCGGGGCGGGCGCCGGTCCAGCGATCGATCGCGTCATGGGCGAAGCGCGCGAGATCCCGCCGCGCCACCCCCACCCGCACGCGATCGGGGCGCGACGTATAGCGATTGGTCTTCTCCACCCACTCCGCCACCGAACGGTGCGAGAGGTGATGGATCACCGCCCCGCCATCGGGCGGGACCTGGAACTGCCGGTCGGTCCGGGCCTCGATCCCGCGATGGACCGTGGCGGCGAAGCTCACGGCGTCGCGGCGGAACAGGCGCGGGTGCCATTCGGGCCAGTAATAGGCGCCGGGTTCGTGGCGCCCCAGGATGTATTCGCGTCGCGGCAGGGCGAACAGATCGGCGCGGGGGGCGACCAGTTCGGCGTCGATGAAGCGGCACAGCGCCGGGTCCAGACATTCGTCGTCATCCAGCAGCAGCACCCACGCGCCGCGCGACTGCGCCACCGCGAAGCCCCTGGTTTCCTCCACCGTCGGCGTGCGCGGCACGCGGATCACGCGATCGGCCAGCGGCAGCGCCCGCTCGGCGGTGCCATCGGTGGAGGCTTTGTCGATCACCACCACTTCATCGGCAAAACTCAGCGCGCCCAGACAGGTCTCGATCGCCCAGGCGCGGTTGCAGGCGATCACGACGGCGCTGAGGGTCTCGCGGTGCATCGCGCGATGCTAGAAGGGACCGGTAAACGCCGGGTTGATGCCGCGGCGGGAAACCGGCAGGCTTGGCGCATGACGCTTCGCCTCTGGCCACGCGGCCTGGCCGCCCGCACCGCACTGGTTCTGGTCGCCGGGTTGATGCTGGTGCAGGGCGCCGCGCTGACCTTGGACGCGCTGGACCGGATCGATTTGCTGCGGCTGGAGCAGGCGCGCGGCCTCGCGTTCCGCGTGATGGCGGTCTATCGCAGCGTGATCGAGGTACCGCCGCCGCAGCGCGCCGCCGTGCTGGCCGAGTTCCACCGCCCGCCCGGGGTGACGATGCAACTGGCGGATCGCCCGCCGCTGTCCCCTCCGCCCGCGCCGTTCTGGGTGCAGCGGCTGCTGCGGGTCAATCTGGCGCTGTCGCCGATGCGGCCACGGACGCGCCCGCGCCGGATCGTGATCCGGGGCGGGCTGGCGCAGGGCCGGGTGGTGCTCGGGCTGTTGCTGCCTGGCGACAATGGATGGCTGGACGTCGGGGTGCCGGTGCCGCCGCTGCGACCGTGGCGCGCGCCCGGGTTCCTGTGGGCGCTCGCGCTGATGACGGTGGTGGCCGCCGCGCTGTCGGTCTGGGCGGTGCGGCGGCTGATCGGGCCGGTCGCCACGCTGGCCGCCGCGGCCGAGGCGCTGGGGCGCGACGTGAACGCCCCGCCGCTGCCCGAGGACGGTCCGCTGGAAGTCGCCACCGCCGCGCGCGCCTTCAACACCATGGCCGGCCGCATCCGCCGCTTCGTGCAGGACCGCACCGATCTGCTGGCCGCCATCGGCCACGACCTGCGCACCCCGATCACCCGGTTGAAACTGCGCGCCGAGTTCGTGGAGGACGACGAGCAGCGCCGCAAGATCCTGGCCGATCTGGACGAGCTGGAAACGATGGTCGCGGCCACGCTGGCATTCGGGCGCGATTCACGGGCCTCGGAAGCGGTCGTGTCGCTGGACCTGGTGGAGCTGCTGCGGACCGTGCTGGACGAGGCCGCCGATGCGCGCCCCGAGGCGGCGGAGGCAATCACCTTCGATGGCCCGCCGCATCTGACGTTCCGGGGCCGTACCCTGTCGCTGAAACGCGCCTTCGCCAATCTGGTGGCGAACGCGCTGGCTTATGGCGGCGCGGCACGGCTGCGGCTGCTGGCGGAAGACGCGTCCGGGATGGTGACGGTGGAGATCGAGGATGACGGCCCCGGCATCCCGCCCGAGGAGCTGGACCTGATGTTCGAACCGTTCCGCCGCGGCGAGCCGAGCCGGAACAAGGAGACCGGCGGGGTGGGGCTGGGATTGCCGATCGTGCGGAACATCCTGCGCGCGCATGGCGGTGACGTGACCTTGGCGAACCGGGCACCGCACGGGCTGCGGGCAACGGTGCGGCTGCCGGCGTGACGCGGGCGCGCGGGCCCGTTTGCACTTGACTCCCGGAATGTCTTCCTGTAGTTTGCTTCGGGAATGGCAAGGCGTCGGGGATCGAACTGACCCACGACCACGCGCCGCGGGCGCTGGTCACGGGCCTCCCGGTTTGCGATGGTCGCCCCGATGTCCGGAATCCGCGCCATGACCGACGCCGCCCCCCTGCCCCGCACGCCGTCCCTGCGTCTGGACGGACGGCGCGCACTGGTCACCGGCGCCGGGCGCGGCATCGGCCTGGCCGCCGCCACCGCGCTGGCGGAAGCCGGCGCCCATGTCATCCTGGCCGCGCGGACCAGCGCCGAGGTGGAACAAGCCGCCGCCGCGCTGCGCGCCGGCGGTTACTCGGCCGAGGCACTGACCCTCGACGTGACCGATCCGGCCGCCGCGATCCCGCCGGTGCAGATCCTGGTCAATAACGCCGGCACCAACCGGCCCCGGCATTTCCTGGACGTCACCGGCGAGGACTACGACGCCATCATGGGCCTGAACCTGCGCGCCGCGTTCTTCATCGCCCAGGCCGCGGCGCGGACGATGGTCGCGGCCGGGCGCGGCGGCTCGATCATCCATATGTCCTCGCAGATGGGTCATGTCGGCGGGGCCAATCGCAGCGTGTATTGCGCGTCCAAGCACGCGCTGGAGGGGCTGACCAAGGCGATGGCGATCGATCTGGCCCCGCACGGCATCCGCGTGAACACGATCGGGCCGACCTTCACCGAAACGCCGCTGACCCGGCCGTTCTTCGCCGACGCGGCGTTCCGCGACGACACGCTGCGCCGGATCAAGCTGGGACGGCTCGCGCAGCCCGAGGACATGATGGGCGCGGTGGTGTTTCTCGCCGCCGATGTCAGCGCCATGATCACCGGCACCTCGCTGCTGATCGATGGCGGCTGGACCGCCGAATAACGGAGACGGACATGATACGCGTGCTGAAATCCGGCATCTCGGACGCCGACAAATTCGCCGCCGACCGCGCCGTGCGCGAAACGGTGGAGCGGATGCTGGACGCGATCGCCGCGCGCGGCGATGCGGCGGTGCGGGAATACTCGGCGCAGCTGGATCACTGGGAACCACAATCGTTCCGCCTGTCGCAGGATGAGATCGACGCCCTGATCGCCACGCTGCCGGCGCAGGCAATCGCGGACATCACCTTCGCCCAGGCGCAGGTGCGCCGCTTCGCCGAAGCCCAGCGCGCCGCGTTGCGCGACATCGAAGTGGAAACCTTGCCCGGGGTGCGGCTGGGCCACAAGAACATCCCGGTTGCCGCGGTGGGATGCTACGTGCCGGGCGGGCGCTACCCGATGGTGGCCTCGGCGCATATGTCGGTGCTGACCGCGAAAGTGGCCGGCGTGCCGCGCGTGATCGCGGCCACCCCGCCGCTGCACGGGGTCGCGCCGGCGGCCACCATCGCGGCGATGGCGCTGGGCGGCGCGGACGAGATCTACCTGTTGGGCGGCGTCCAGGCGGTGGCGGCGATGGCGCTGGGCACCGGGTCGATCGCCCCGGTCGATATGCTGGTGGGACCAGGCAACGCCTATGTCGCGGAAGCGAAACGCCAGCTATTCGGCCGCGTCGGCATCGACCTGCTCGCCGGCCCCACCGAGACGCTGATCATCGCCGATGACAGCACGGACGCCGAGATGTGCGCCACCGACCTGCTGGGTCAGGCCGAGCACGGGCCGACCTCGCCGGCGATCCTGCTGACATCCTCGGCGCGCATCGCCGCGCAGATCGAAGCCGAAATCGCCCGCCAGCTCGCGCGCCTGCCCACCGGGGAGATCGCCGGCCAGGCCTGGCGCGATTACGGCCAGGTTATTCTATGCGATACCGATATGGAACTGCTGGCCGAGGCCGACCGCATCGCCTCGGAACACGTGCAGGTGCTGACGCGCGATCCGCACTGGTTCCTGGAGCGGATGCGGAATTACGGCGCCTTGTTCCTGGGGCCGGAGACCAATGTGGCGTATGGCGACAAGGTGATCGGCACCAACCACACGCTGCCGACCAAGCGCGCCGCGCGCTACACTGGCGGGCTATGGGTGGGGAAATTCCTCAAGACCGTGACCTATCAGCAGGTGACGGCGGAGGCGACCGCGGCGATCGGGGAAGTCTGCGCGCGGCTATGCGACATCGAGAATTTCGCCGGACACGGCGAACAGGCGCGGCTGCGGGTGCGCCGCTATGGCGGGCGCAACGCCTAGCGGCGGCCGATGCCCGGCGGGCATCGCCACCATAGGAACCCGGCATTTCCCTCCGCTGCGCCGCGCCATTAGGTTGCGTTTCGCAGCACCCCAACCCCACGGAGGAACCGATGCTGAAAATAACTGGCCTTTTTGCCGCCGCCCTGCTGGCGACCGCACCTGTCGCGTTCGCCCACAGCATGAAGCACCCGGCGCCGATGTGGCGCAGCACGCAGCTGATCGGCACGCCGGTCTATAACACCCAGCACCAGAAGATCGGCACCATCGCCGAGGTCCTGGTCTCCCCCAACGGTCACGAGACCGAGGCGGTGCTGGCGGTCGGCAGCTTCGTCGGCGGCAAGAAGGACGTCGCGGTGCCGCTGGACCACCTGAAGCTGGCTGGCACCACGATGGCGATGGCGCACGCGACCAAGACGGACCTGATGGCGATGGCGCCGTATCAGATCGGCCAGTCCGGCGGCTGAGCCCGACGCCCGGCAGCGGGGACGGTCAGGCCGCCCCCGCGCGCGCGGCGCGGTATTCGCGGCGCACGATGTCCAGCAACTCGACCGCCGAGGTCTCGGCGGCAGCGCTTTCATATGTTACCTCGCCGTGCTGCATCAGCATCACGCGATCGCAGATCTCCAGGGTCTGGGCATAGTTATGCGCGATCATCACGATCGCGATATCACCGCGGGCCTTGAGGCGCTCGATCAGATCGATGATCAACCCTGCCTCGCGCGCGCCCATCGCCGCCAGCGGTTCGTCCAGCAGCAGGATGCGCGCGTTGGACGCAACCGCGCGCGCCACCGCGATCGCCTGGCGCTGCCCCCCGGAAAGCTGGCCCGCTTCCAGGTCCACGGACGGGATGTTGACGCCGATATCGGCCAGCGCCGCCTCTGCCTGCCGCCGCATCGCCTTGTGATCCAGCAGCCGGAACGGCCACGGGCGCAGGAGCTCTCGATTCAGGAACAGATTGTGATAGATCGACAACCCGTTCACCAGCGCCAGGTCCTGGTACACGCACTCGATCCCGAAGCCGCGCGCCCGATCCACCGAGGTCAGCGTGACCGGCGCGCCATCGACGAACACCTGCCCGGATGTGGGCTGGTGATACCCGGTCAGGATCTTCATCAGGGTGGATTTCCCCGCCCCGTTATCGCCCAGAATCCCCAGCATCTCCCCGCGCGCGACATGCATCGACACGCCGGCGAGCGCGGTGACGTGGCCGAAGGATTTGACGATGTTCTCGGCCCGCAGCGCTTCGGTCATGTCCGCACCCCGCCGCGCAGCCGCGCCAGGTGGATATTCGCCACCATCGCCAGCAGGATCGCGGCACCGATGATGATATCGAACGTGAACGCATTGATCCCCTGCAAGGTGAACCCGTCCTGCAGCACGCCCAGCACGATCCCGCCGACCAGCCCGCCGACGATGGTGCCCGCCCCGCCGGCGATCGCGGTGCCGCCGATCACGCCGGATGCGACACCCAGGAACATGATGTTCGATCCGCCGGCCAGCGGATCGGTGGAGCCGATGCGGAACGCTTCCAACAGCCCCGCGAACCCGCCCAGCGTGCTGGTGAGAATGAAATTGCCCATGCGGATGCGGTCGATATCGATCCCGGCTTCGGCCGCCGCGATCGCGTTGCCGCCGGTGGAGATGGTGTGCAGCCCCCAGCGCGTGTGCCGCAGCACGATATGCATCACCGCCACCACCGCCAGCGCCCAGCAGATCTCGGCGTACCCCCAGTTACCCAGGATGTTGGTCAGCAGCTTCCCGCCCGGCGTATCGGCGGGAAATCCGCGCGAGATGGTCAGGGTCAGTCCGGTAATCAGGAACAGCATCCCGAGCGTGGTGATGAACGAGGGCACGCGCAGCCGCAACGTAATCAGCCCGATGATCCAGCCGATCCCCGCGCAGACCGCCAGCGCCACGGCCATCGCCAGCACCACCGGCAGGCCGGCATCGTGGGCGCGCTCCATCACGAACGGCGCCAGCGCGAACACCTGGCCCACCGACAGATCGATCTCACGGCAGATCAGCAGCATGATCTCGCCGCAGGCGATGATCACCGGCGCGGCGATGAACTGCGACAGGGTCTCCAGATTCGCGTTGGTCAGGAAGTTGACGTTGGCGAACTGGAAGTAGATGACCAGGACCACGGCGACGACGATGACGCTGGCCTCGGGGCGCAGCAGGAAACCGTGCAGGCGGCGCGCGAGGCCGCCTGCCGGTGTGGTCGCGGTCAAGACGTCAGCCCGCGATCGGGCCGGAGCGCGGCAGGATCTGCGGCGCCGCGGCGCTGCCCTCGTACCGGGTCTTGGTGGTCAGATACGGCTTCACCGCGCCCTTGGTCACGAATTTCAACCCCGTGTTGACGTTCGCCGGCCCGACCAGCCCGCCGGAGGACTTGAACATGAACATTTCCATCACGGTATAGAACCCTTGCAGATAGGGCTGCTGGTCGATCACGAAATCCAGATACCCATCGTTCACCGCTTGCAGCGATCGTGGCAGCAGATCGAACCCGCCGCCATGCACGCCCTTCTTCGGCAGGTCGTATTGCCGCATCACCTGACCCACATTCATGGTATCGCCGCCGCCCGATCCGAACATGCCCTTTACATCCTGGTTGCCCAGGTAATAGGCGCGGATCTTCGACAGGGACACATTGGCGGTGGGGTCCGTGGCGATCATATGCGCTTCGATCTTCGCGCCGGATTTCTTGATACTGTCCATCGCGCCGTCGATGCGCGGTTGCAGGTTCAACTGCCCGGGCGTGGCGATGAACAACGCGACCTTGCCGGTTTTCACCAGTTCCACGATCTTGCTGCCCATCATCTGGCCGGACAGGAACAGATCCTGGCCGATATACGCCAGACGCTCGTTGGCGCTGCCGCGCGGCGCGTCTGCATTATACGAGAACACCGGGATGCCGGCCGCCATCGCGCGCTTGACCGGACGATCGAAGCCGCGCGGATCGACGATGGCGACGGCGATCGCATCGGCCTTGCCGGCAACCGCGGCATTCATGGCATTGACCATCTGCGCCACGTCGGACGTTTCGGACCCGGTCCACTGATAATCGCACCCGAGCAGCGCGCAGGCATCGTGGATGCCGTACTGCGTCGGCACGAAGAACGGGTTGGTGGTGACGTGGTTGACGAACACGAATTTCCACCGCGGATGTGCGGGGAACGGCCCGGCGGTGGCGGCGCGGGCGCGGCTGGCGGCGGCGAGCAACGCGGCGGCGGAGCCGGCGGTCACGCCCAGCATCGTGGCGCGGCGGGGCAGACGCGCCGCCACGTGTTCGGCGGCCTGGTCGTCGGTGCGGTCGGTCATCGGGACGCTCCTCAATGTTTTGGCGCGGGGGTTCTTGGCGCGGGCTTCTCTCGCGCGGCCGGGGCGTCATTCCACCGGGGCGGCCGGTTGTCAAGTTGTCAGACAGGGAAGGGCTGGACCGCCACCGCGGACAAACCCCGATCCGCCCGGCGTGAGAGATGGCGTCGGCGTGCCGGTCGTTCCCCCTGATCGCCCCGCGCATCGGCGCGATCGGCATTGACACAAGATGTCTGTTTGTCCATGTTATTCTGGCGGGATGGCGGTGCATCGCGCACCGCGCTGCCAGAGGAGGACAGAATGAAAGCTTTTCGCCTCGCTGCGCTCATGGTGTTCGCTTTTGTAGTCTCTGCCACGAGCGCGATGGCCTATAGCCGGAACTTCCTGATCGTGAATGAGACTGCCGTTCCGATCACGCGCGTGGAATTCAGCGTTCACGGGATGCGCAACTGGATTCCATCCGGAAACGACAATACGATATCGCCCGGGCAGCAGCGGTACATCACTTTCAACAACAGCAACGGACCGTGCCTCATGCAGTTGCGGGTCAATTTCTCCAATGGAGCGCACGCATCCTGGCGCGATGGATTCAATTTCTGTTCGGTCGAGAAGGTCGAAATCCGCTGGAACGGCACCAGCTACGTAGCG
>JAKAZJ010000034.1 GCA_021826565.1 Pseudomonadota bacterium
GGGTGAGGGAAGGCCAAGGGGGCGCTGCCCCCTTGGCCTTCCCTTCACCCCACCCCCTCCCCCGTAGCCGCCGCCAGCACCGGCGCCAATGCGCGGTACGCGTCGCCGCGCGGGGCGCCGGCGCGCCAGACCAGGCCGAGCGTGCGCCAGGCACCGGCGCCGTCCAGCGGGCGCAGCACCAGATTAGTGCCCGCGGTCACGCCGCCGGCGATCGCGCTTTTGGGCAGCAGGGTCACGCCCAGGCCGCCGGCGACCATTTGCACCAGCGTGTGCAGGCTGGTGGCGGCGAACTCGTCGTGCGGACCGGCGTGCCGCCCGCAGACGGCAAGCGCCTGGTCGCGCAGGCAGTGTCCATCTTCCAGCAGCAACAGGCGTTCGTGGTCCAGCGCGGCCGCCGGGATGCGCCGATGCGCGGCCAGCGGATGGTTGGGCGGGAGGGCGACGAGGAATTCGTCGCGGGCGACAGGCAGGGTTTCGCCGCCGCCGCAATCGCAAGGCAGCGCCACCAGCAGCGCGTCCAGCCGGTTCGCCGCCAGACGATCGACCAGGCGGGCGGTCAGGTCCTCGCGCAGGAACAGGCGCAGGCCCGGGAAAGCGGCACGCAGCGCGGGCATCAGGCGCGGCAGCAGGAACGGGCCGATGGTGGGGATCACGCCGAGACGCAGCGGGCCGGATAGCGGCGCGCGGGCGGCTTCGGCGGCCTCGGCGATCGCCGCCAGGGCGGACAGGGCGGCGCGGGCGCGGCCGACGAGTTGCTGGCCGAGCGGGGTGAAAACCACACGCTTGCCCGCGCCACGGTCCAGGATCGCGGCATCGAGCAGGGTCTCGAGCGCGATCATTCCGGCCGACAAGGTGGATTGCGAGACGGCACAGGCATTGGCGGCGCGGCCGAAATGCTGGTGCTCCGACAGGGCGCAGAGAAAGCGGAGCTGCTGCGGGGTGGGAAGCGGCGTCATCGGTCCAGTCGATTATCCTGCCCGATATTATTCGCTTGGGTCAGCAGGTTTCAAGGTCTATGGTGTCGATGCGTTGGGGAACCGCCGAGATCGGGCGCAGACAACGGCGCGAGAATCGCCGCGCCGGCGCCGGGCCGCCCCACCAGCCTGTCATCGGGCCGCGTGGCATCGGCAAGCTGCCCGGACTCCCGTCCCGACCGAGGCGTCAGCCTCCAACCGCCCAAGGAGAAACCCATGTCATCCGCAGCGACCTGCCCCTATCTTCCCGCCGCCGGCGCCGGCAAAGCGCGCCATGACTGGTGGCCGAACCAGCTCGACCTGGCGATCCTGCGTCAGAACTCGTCCCTGTCCGATCCGATGGGCAAGGGGTTCGACTACGCCACGGCGTTCCGTAACCTCGACCTGGCGGCGGTGAAGCGGGACCTGCTGGCACTGATGACCGACTCGCAGCCCTGGTGGCCGGCGGATTTCGGGCATTACGGGCCGTTGTTCATTCGCATGGCGTGGCACAGCGCGGGCACCTACCGCATCGGCGACGGCCGCGGCGGCGCCGGCAGCGGCCAGCAGCGTTTTGCGCCGCTCAATAGCTGGCCCGACAACGTCAATCTCGACAAGGCGCGCCGGCTGCTATGGCCGATCAAACAGAAATACGGCCGCGCTCTCTCCTGGGCCGATCTGATGATCCTTGCCGGCAACGTCGCGCTCGACTCGATGGGGTTCAAGACCTTCGGCTTCGGCGGCGGACGGGCCGATGTCTGGGAGCCGGACGAAAGCCCGAACTGGGGCGCGGAGACCGCCTGGTTGGCCGACGACAAGCGCTATTCCGGCGATCGCGACCTCGCAAATCCGCTTGCCGCCGTGCAGATGGGGCTGATCTACGTCAATCCGGAAGGCCCCGGCGGCAACCCGGATCCGCTGGCCGCGGCCCGCGATATCCGCGAAACCTTCGCGCGCATGGCGATGGATGACGAGGAGACGGTGGCGCTGATCGCGGGCGGCCATAGTTTCGGCAAGACCCATGGTGCCGGCGATGCGGCCCTGGTGGGCGTCCCGCCCGAAGGCGCCGCTATCGAGGCCCAGGGCCTGGGCTGGAAGAACCGCTTCGGCACCGGCATCGGCGCCGATCAGATCGGCAGCGGTCTGGAGGTCACCTGGACCGTCACGCCGACGACATGGAGCAACAATTTCTTCCAGAACCTGTTCGGCTATGAATGGGAGCTGACCAAAAGTCCGGCCGGCGCGCATCAATGGACGGCCAGGAACGGCGCCGGCGCGGGCACCGTGCCGGATGCCCATGATCCGTCCCGGCGCCACGCGCCGACCATGCTGACCACGGATCTGTCGCTTCGCGCCGATCCGGCATACGAGAAGATATCGCGCCGCTTCCTCGCCAATCCAGACCAGTTCGCCGACGCCTTTGCCCGCGCCTGGTTCAAGTTGACCCACCGCGATATGGGACCGCGCGTGCGCTATCTCGGCCCGGACGTGCCAAGCGAAGTGCTGATCTGGCAGGACCCGATCCCGGCGGTCGATCATCCGCTGATCGATGCGCGCGACATTGCCGCGCTCAAGACGCAAATCCTGGCGGGGGGCCTGTCGGTCTCGCAACTGATCGCCACCGCCTGGGCGTCGGCTTCCACGTTCCGCGGTTCCGACAAGCGCGGCGGCGCAAACGGTGCCCGCATCCGTCTGGCGCCGCAAAAGGATTGGGAGGTCAACCAACCCGCGCAACTGGCGCACGTGCTGACAACGCTGGAGCGCATCCAGGGCGCGTTCAACGCCGCTCAGTCCGGCGGCAAGAAGGTCTCGCTGGCGGATCTGATCGTGCTCGGCGGATGCGCGGGCGTCGAGCAGGCGGCACGAGCAGCCGGTCACAGCGTGACGGTTCCGTTCACGCCGGGACGCATGGACGCCGCGGCGGAGGACACGGACACGGCCTCGTTTGCCGTGCTGGAACCGATCGCCGATGGCTTCCGCAACTACGTCAAGGAAGGCACCAACGTGCCGGCCGAGGCGTTGCTGATCGATCGGGCGCAGTTGCTGACCCTGACGGCACCGGAAATGACGGTGCTGGTGGGTGGCCTGCGCGTGCTGGGCGTTAGCGCAGGGAAGGTCTCCCACGGTGTCCTGACCCAACGGCCGGGCACGTTGACCACCGACTTCTTCGTGAACCTGCTGGATATGAGCACGGAGTGGAAACCGGTCGGGGACGTGTTCGAGGGGCATGATCGCAAAACCGGCGCCGTCACCTGGACCGGCACCAGGGTCGATCTGGTGTTCGGATCGCATTCCGAGCTTCGGGCTTTGGCCGAGGTCTATGCCAGCGCCGACGCGGGAGAGACATTCGTGCATGATTTCGTGGCAGCGTGGACCAAGGTGATGAACCTCGATCGCTTCGATCTGACGTGATCGCGGCAACGCCGTAACGGGCCAGACCCGGCCTGGCGTCGGATTTTCCCGGGCCAGGTCGCGGTTGGGCGCTGTCGGGTCCAAGCTTTGTACGAAGTCAACCGATCAGCCCTTCCTGGCGCAGCGAGCACCAGCGTCCGTCGCCGATCACCAGATGGTCGTGCAGCGCGATCCCCAGCGCCGCGGCGGCCTGTTTCACCTCCTGCGTCATCGCCACGTCCTCGGCCGAGGGGCGCGGGTCGCCGCTCGGGTGATTATGCACCAGAATCAATGCCGACGCCTGCAATTCCAGGGCCCGGCGTACCACCTCGCGCGGGTAGATCGGGGTGTGGTTGACGGTGCCACGTCCGACGACCTCGTCGGCGAGCAGGTGATTGCGGTTGTCCAGGAACAGGACCCGGGCCTGTTCGGTCTTCTCACGCGCCAGGACGGCGGTCAGGTAGGCGATCAGCCGGTCCCAGTTCGACAGCAGCGGCCGGTCCGTCAATTCGCCCTGCGCCAGGCGCAAGGCGGCCGCCTGGACCAGCTTCAGGGTCGCGGCCCCCGACTCGCCGAGGCCCTTCACCGCGAGAAGCGCGTTCACGGGCGCGGCGCAGACCGCCGCGAAACTGCCGAACGCGGCCAGCAGCGCGCGGGCCAGCGCCTTGGTGTCCTGCCGCGGCAGGGCGATATACAGAACCATCTCCAGCATTTCGTAATCGGCCAGCGCCGCGGACCCGGCTCGCAGCAAGCGCGCGCGCATCCGTGCCCGGTGCCCGTCCGAGCCGGCCGGCGCCGGCGCTTCCGCCGGCAGCAGGATCGGCAGCGACGCTTCCTTGAGACCCCGTGCCATTCCACTCCCCGCGCATACCCCGCGCGGGCGGCGTGGGGGTCAGCCCACCGGATAGGGGGGCGCGGTAAACCCTGCGGGGGAAAGGGTAAAGATTTCCACACCCGCATCGGTCACGCCGACCATATGCTCGAACTGCGCCGACAGGCTGCGGTCCCGCGTCACGGCGGTCCAGCCATCATCCAGTACCTTCACCTCGGGCCGGCCGGCGTTGACCATCGGCTCGACGGTGAAGAACATCCCCGGGCGCAGCACCGGACCTTCGCCGCGGCGGCCGTAATGGAGCACGTTGGGAGCTTCGTGGAATTGCCGGCCGATGCCGTGGCCGCAGAAATCGCGCACCACCGAGCAGCGCTGCGCCTCCACATAGGACTGGATCGCGTGGCCCACATCCCCGAGCGTCGCCCCGGGCCGGATCGCGGCGATGCCGCGCATCAGGGATTCGTAAGTCACATCCATCAGGCGGCGGGCGCGCGTGTTGGTGGTGCCGGCCACGTACATGCGTGAGGTATCGCCATGCCAGCCGTCCAGGATCACGGTGACATCGATGTTCAGGATATCCCCCGGCTCCAGGCGCCGCTCCCCGGGGATACCGTGGCAGACCACGTGGTTGATCGAGGTGCAGATGGATTTCGGGAACCCGCGATAGTTCAGCGGGGCCGGGATCGCCCCGTGGCCGATGATGAAATCATGGCAGATCTGGTCCAGTTCGCCGGTGGTCACGCCGGGCCGGACATGGGCGGTGATCATGTCCAGCGTCTCGGCGGCAAGCCGCCCGGCGGCACGCATCGGCACGAAATCGGCCGGGGCGTAAAGGGTAATGCGTCGTGCGTCGGTACCGCCATCCATGGCGCGTGCTCCATCGGGCGCCGGCGGCGCCGTAACCGCGGGAAGATGCGCGGGGCGGGCGGGCGCCGCAAGAGTGCGGCCGGCGCGGCAGGGATGCGCGAATCCGAGTTTGCTACCGGGTCGCCTCCGGCGCGCAGGTCAACGCATACGGCCCATAGCTAACGCATACGGCCCATAGCTGTAGATCCCGATCTGATACCGGGCTTCCCTGCTGTGCGCGCCGGTCGCGGTCAGCATGTCTTGATTCGTGAAGACGCCTTTGAATGTGAGCGTCGCGCCGTCAACGCTCGCGTCGTACCACTTGCTGCCCGGCTTGCCGATCCGTACCGATCACCGCCCCCCTTGATGGCGGATGCCGTAAAGGACAACCGTGGACGGGGTTTGACCACGACAGGCTTGTCCGGCCAGGCCATCCAGCGCGGCCGATATCGGCACCGCCGCCGCCGCGCCCGCCAGACTGGCAAGGGCGCCGAAAAATCCGATACTCCGAAGCAGCGATTTCATGCCACCGTCCCCTCGGTTTGCCGCGCCGCTCGGGGCGGCGGGTCGGAATGATGCATCGGATCGGCGCAGTCTCGAAACCACCAATCGTCAAATTGAGCCGCGCCGCTACCCCGCCAACCCCACCCGGTGGTTGACGAAGCGCAGCGTGTAGCCAAGCTTCACATCGATCCCCTTCGGATACACCCCCACCGCCGCCATCGTTTGGTAATAGGCGGCCCAGCGCGCATCCGTCATTGCCCCGATCCCGAAACGCAGGGCATCCCCGGACTCCACGATCCCATGGCGGATCATCACCTGCCGCCCGTAGTCGATCAGATCCTGCCTCATGTCAGGATTGGCGCGTCGGATCAGCGCGTCGGCCGGTTCGGGGTTTTCGTGCAGATAGGACTGCCAGCCCAGCGCCGAGGCATCGACGAAGCGCTGCACCACCCCGGGGTTCGCCGCGATCAGCCGGCGACTGGTGGCAATGACATTCCCGTAGCCCTGATACCCCGCATCGGCGATCGGCAGGACCACGGGGGTGAAATGTGCCTGCTGTTCGATCAGGAACGGCTCCGACCCCAGATACCCTTCCTGGACCATCATCCGGTTGGCCAGGAACGGTGCCAGGTTGAACGTATAGGGGTGCACCTGGGCGTCGCTGTAGCCATATTTCGCAGCCAGGAACCGCCACCAGCCGGCGCGGACATCGGCCGCCACCTCGATCGGCCGGCCCTTCAAATCGGCGAAGCCGCGCACGCCGGTATCCGGGTGGGCGATCAGCACCGACGGGTCCTTCTGGAACATCGCCGCGATCGCCACGAACGGCAGGCGCAGCCGGGCAAACTCCACCGCCCGTCCGCCCGCCAGATCGAATTGCTGCCGCCCGGCCATCAGCAGCTGGACATGGTTCATTTGCGGGCCGCCCTCGGCGATCCGCACGTCCAGGCCATGCGCGGCGTAGATGCCCTTGGCCAGCGCCTGGTAGAAACCGCCATATTCGGCCTCGGCTTTCCAATCGAGACCGAACACCACGCGCTCCGATGCCGCCGCCCCGCGCGCGGCCGGCAACAGCAGCAGCGGAGCAGCGAGCGCGGCGCGGCGCGGCAGCATCCGCCGCCTCAGCCGCGGCCGACGAACGGCATCTTGGTCGCCATGATGGTGATGAACTGCACGTTGGTATCCAACGGCAGCTCGGCCATGAACCGCACCGCGTTGCCGACGTGATCGGCGTCCATGGTGGGTTCCACTTTGGTCTCCCCGTTTGCCTGCGGCACGCCGCGGGCCATGCGCGCGGTCATCGGCGTGGCCGCGTTGCCGATATCGATCTGCCCGCAGGCGATATCGAATTGCCGGCCGTCCAGCGCGATGGATTTGGTCAGCCCGGTGATCGCGTGCTTGGTCGAGGTATAGCCGACCGATCCCGGCCGCGGCGCATGGGCGGAAATCGACCCGTTATTGATGATCCGCCCGCCCCGCGGGGTCTGGTCCCGCATCATGCGGAACGCGGCGTTGGCGCACAGGAACATCCCGTTCAGATTGACCGCGACCACCGAGGTCCACTGCTCCCAGGTGAAATCCCCGAAATTGGTGCTGGGCACGTTGCCGCCGGCATTGTTGAACAGCGCGTCGAGATGTCCGAACCGATCCTTCACCGCCGCGAACAGGGACGCCACCTGGTCGGGTTCGCGCACATCCGTGGGCACGATCAGCTTGGTGCCGGCGTTCGCCATCCCGGCGGTCTCCTCCAGCGCGTCGCGCCGGCGACCGGCCAGCGCCACCGACCAGCCATCCTTCAGCAATGCCAGCGCCGCCGCGCGGCCCACGCCGCTGCCCGCCCCCGTCACCACCGCCACGCGTTCCGCCATGATCGCCTCCCAGGTTATCTCTCGGTCCAGTCTGGACCGCGCGGGATGGATTTGCCAACCGGATGCGCCGGCTTGCGCCCGAGCCGCGGCGCGTGCACATCCACCCCAGCCAAGGGAGACGCGCATGACCCCACCCCAGGTGATCCGCCTGCATCCGGCGGACAACGTCGCGATTGCCCGCGCCACGCTGCTCCCGGGGGTCGTCGTGGCCGACGGCGTGACCACGACCGAGCGTGTCCCCGCCGGCCACAAGGTCGCCACGCACCCGATCCTGCCCGGCGAGGCGGTGCGCCGCTACGGCCAGATCATCGGCTTTGCTACCGCCGCCATCGCCCCCGGCCAGCATGTGCACGTGCAGAATTGCGGCATGGGCGATTTTGCCAAGGACTACGCCTACGGCGTGGACGCGCGCCCCACCGGATTGCTGGAAATCCCCGCCACGTTCATGGGCATCCGCCGTGCCGATGGCCGGGTGGCGACGCGCAACTTCATCGGCATCGTCACCTCGGTGAACTGCTCGGCCCATGTCGCGGGGCTGATCGCCGATGTGTTCAAGCGCAATCCCTTCGCCGGCACCGACCCGCTCGCCGATTATCCCAACGTGGACGGCGTCGTCGCGCTGACCCACAAGACCGGCTGCGGCATGACCGAGGGCGAGCCGCTGCGCCTGCTCCGCCGCACCCTGGCGGGCTATGCGCGGCACGTGAATTTCTCGCACGTGATCGCCCTCGGCCTGGGCTGCGAGGTGAACCAGATCGGCGGCCTGCTGGCCGAGCAGCGCCTGGCCGGGCGGCTGCGCTCGATGGACATCCAGGCGCTCGGCGGCACGCGCAAGACGGTGGAAGCGGGCGTGGCATTCGTGAAGGAGGTTCTGGCCGAGGCCAACGCGGCGCGGCGCGAACCGGTGCCGGCGTCGGCCCTCACGGTCGCCCTGCAATGCGGCGGCTCGGACGGGTATTCCGGCATCACCGCGAATCCGGCGCTGGGTGCGGCCAGCGACCTGCTGGTCCGCCACGGCGGCGCGGTGATCCTGTCGGAAACTCCGGAAACCTACGGCGCCGAGCATCTGCTGACCCGCCGCGCCGTCTCCCGCGAGGTGGGCGAGAAGCTGGTTTCCCTGATGCGCTGGTGGGAAGATTACACCGCGCGCGAAGGGGCCGAGATGAACGCCAACCCCTCGCCCGGTAACAAGGCCGGCGGGCTGACCACGATCCTGGAGAAATCCCTGGGGGCGATGGCCAAAGCCGGCAGCACCAATCTGGTCGATGTGGTGAACTACGCCGAACCCGTCACCGCGCGCGGCTTCGTCTTCATGGACACCCCGGGCTACGACCCGGTGGCGGCCACCGGGCAGGTGGCGGGCGGGGCCAACCTGGTCTGCTTCACCACCGGACGCGGCTCCGTGTTCGGCTGCAAACCGTCGCCGTCGATCAAGCTGGCGACCAACTCGCCGATGTTCCGCCGCATGGAAGACGACATGGACGTGAACTGCGGCACCATCCTGGACGGGGACGAAACGGTGCAGGAATGCGGGGCGCGGATTTTCGATCTGATGCTGCGTGTTGCCTCCGGCGAACGCACGAAAAGCGAGAGCTTCGATTTCGGAGCCGACGAATTCGCACCCTGGGTGGTCGGCGCGACCATGTAAGCAGCGCGGGAGCCGCGGCATGAACCACCCGCCCTGGAAGGGGCTCGATACGTCCCGCCCGCCGCATTTCATTTCGTATGACGCGGCCGAACGCCGGCTGCTCGCTCACCTGGATCAGGCCGCCGCCTGGCGCCCGGACCTGGTCGCCGGCATCGCCCGTGGCGGTCTCGTCCCGGCGGCGATGGCCGCCAGCGTGCTGGCGCTGCCGCTTGCGATGCTGTCGGTCGCCCGCGCGGGCCCGGTCGCCTGGATCGGCGATCCCCCGCCGGGCCGGCGGGTGCTGCTGATCGACGACGCCTGCTCCACCGGCCAGACCCTGCGCACCGCCCGCGACGCGCTGCTGGCCGAGGACCGCGCCTGCCTGACCATGACGGTGGTCCATGACCCCGAGCGCAGCGCCTTCACGCCCGACCTGTCCCACCCGATGACCGCGCTGTTCCGCTTCCCCTGGGAGCGCGGCGAGGCCACCCCCAGTTCCCGCGCCGCCCGGGCAACCGGCGCCCCCCCGGACCGCGCCACCGAGGCCCCGTTCCATGGCCTGGATCTGGACGGCGTGTTTCTGCCCGACCTGCCCGGCGAGATCTACGCCGCCGGCATCCCGGCGGCGGTCGCGGCTCGTGCCGCCTTGGCCCCGCATGAACGTCTGCCCCCCTTCAACCCGGCCCGCGCCGTCGTAATCACCGGCCGTCCGGCAACCGACCGCGAGGCCACCGCCGCCTGGCTGGCGCGCGCGGGCCACGGCGCGCTGCCGCTGGAATGCCGCCCGCCCGAACTGCCGCACGCTCCCGCCGCCGTTGCCGCTTACAAAGCCGCCACCGCCACGCGCTGGGGCTGCACGCATTACGTGGAGAGCGACGCCGAACAGGCGGTGCGCATCGCCGCGGCCGCACCGCATCTGGTGGTGACCTGGTGGATCGCAGCGGAGGCGCGCGGGGTCGTAATCGGCGCCGCTGGCGCACCTTGATGGCAACCGGCGGCGGGGGTTGCGGGCCTCGAACCCACCCCCATATGCGGATCACGCTCCTTGGGTCCCCAACCCAGAAGCGGACTTGACGTTTCCTCCCCAGACTAGGCGGCGCCCATCCAAGCGGGCGCCGCCGCCCCTTTGCGCGGGTTGGGCCAGTGTCTAGGGTGCGGCGTA
>JAKAZJ010000035.1 GCA_021826565.1 Pseudomonadota bacterium
CCGCTTGCGGCGCCAGCATGATCCCCGGGCGCCCGGCGAGCTGCGCGAGCAGCGCCGCGTCTGGTACCTTGAGGGTCAATTCCACCGTCAGTGGACCGGTCACGGCGATGGCGACGATGTCGTTGATCTGGCCCTTGCGCAGGCTGCGCGGCATCGTCAGATCGCGGGTCAGGGTAGACTTCACCGCCGCGGCATCGAATTTTTCGCCATCCTGGAACAGCACGCCGGGACGCAGATGCAGGATCAGATGCGTCGGGTCCTTATAGGTGTAGCCGGTGGCGAGCTGCGGCACGATCTGTAGCTTTGGATTGTAGTCGAACAGCTTGTCGCACATACCGGCGAACACGATGCGGCCGACATAGCTGCCGCTGAGCGTAGGGTCCAGGATATCCGGATCCTCGCGCAGACCGATGCGCAAGGTCCGGTCCGGTCCCGCGGCGTGCGCGGGTGGGCTGACCAGCGGGGTAGCGGCAAGGCCGAGCAGCACGGTAAGGGCAACCAGGGTGGCGCGCATCGAACAGGTGGTCTCCGCGGTGGGGTGCAATCGTTTCTGTAACGTATTGTCACAATGGTAGGACAGGCACGCCCTCCAGGGCAAGCAACATCCGCGCCGATCCCATCCCGGCCGGCCTCGCGCGCCCGGCCATGCCGGGAGGGCGCCGGATCGGTCCCGGGATCTATCGGCCGCGATCCGTCCCGATCGGCGGCGCAACCGGCGCGCACACCCCGAACCCGGAGGCCAACCGGGTCGAGACGTCCCGCACTGCCGCCTCGGCGGGCAGGCGCAGCCCGTGGAACAGCGCGACCACGATTGCCAAGGTCACCGCCAGCCAGCGCAGTTGCAGTTGCGCCGGCCGCGGCCCGGCCAGCGATGCCAGCGCCAGCGCGCCGGCGATGCCGGCCAGGGCGCCTACGGCGACCTCGGGCGTGCTGTGTGCGTGCAGTGCCAGGCGGGTCAGCCCGATCGCCGCGGCTCCCGCGGCCGCGGCCAGCACCACCGCTCGCCCACGCCCGCCCGCCAGGACCGCGAGACCCCCACACACCACGCCGGCCGCGGCCGTGTGACCGCTGGGGCTGCGCAGATCGGCCGGGCCGCAGGGCAGCAGGATCAGCTTCGCCACCCCCACCACCAGCACCGTCCCGGCCACGCCGATCAGCCATCCCATCGCGCCGCGTCGCCAGCCCAGCGCAGCCAGCATTGCGCCCAGCGCCAGCCAGAGCGGCAGGATCACCGCCTGGTCGGCGAAGTCGGTCATGAACATCATCGCGGCGGCGGCGCGGCCAGCAGCGACCCGGGATATTGCCGCAAGGTCTCGGTGGCGGCGCGGAGATTGCCCGCGGTCGCGCGCAGATCGCGCAGGATCGGGTCCACCCGCGCCGTCAGCCCGGCGGCGCCTTCCGAGGCACCTGCGACCGCGGTTTGCAGCGCGGTCAGCAGCTTGCTCATTCGCGTGGCCAATCGCACCAGTTTTGCCGAGGCGGTGGCGCCGTTGGTCAGCGTGCGCGCCAGCGCCGGATTGCGCGCCAGGGCATTGAGCGCGTTCGCGGTCCGGCGCAGCGCCGCCGCCGTCGCCGGCAGATCCGCCGCCCGTATTTGCCCGCGCGTGGTCCGCAGCAGCGCATCCGCGTCCGCCAGCGTGCGGTGCACGTCGCCCGAACTCAGCTCGGACTGCAACATGTCGATCAGAGTCAGCAGCCCCCGCGACAACCCGTCCAGATCCACCTTGTCCAGTTTCTTCAGCAGCGCCTGCGCCGCGTCCTGCACCTGGGTAAAGGTGCTGGGGACCGAGGGGATCACCGGGTCCAGCGGCGTCCATGGCTGTGGCGTCACCGGGTTGAGCAACGGATTGACGAAATCGAGTTCGATCACGCCGACCCCGGTCAACACCTGCGAGACGATGCGCGCGCGCAGCCCGAGCCCGATCGCCTTGGACAGCTGCGGCACCGGGCCGATCTTGGCGGTATCCACCAGGTAGCGCACGACCACCTGGCGATACACGCTGCGGTCCAGGTCCTTGGCGTCGCGGCCATAGACGGCGCTGACCAGCGCGATCGCGGTAACGCGGCCTACCGTCACGCCGCGATATTTCACCGGCGCGCCGACCTCCAGGCCAGCTACCGATTCTGGGAAATAGCTCTC
This sequence comes from Pseudomonadota bacterium, assembly GCA_021826565.1. Next base: position 2,141 of record JAKAZJ010000035.1, read on the forward strand.
GAACACCTGGCCATGGCGGAATCGGTCACCGCCCAGGAACCACACGATTGCCACCAGCAGCGCCACGCCCACCACTACCAGCGTGCCGGTGCGCAGGAACCCGCCCTGGCCTTCCATCACGCCGCGTCCACGGGCAGCGGGGTGCGATCGAAGAACGCCCGCACCACCGGATGGGCGCTTTCGGCCTTCAGCGCGCGCGGGCTGCCGGTGGCGATCACGCCGCCGGCATCGGCGAAGGCATTGCGGTCCAGCATCAGGCAGGTGTCCCCGATCGCCAGGATGGAAGCGAGTTCATGCGTCACCACCACAAAGGTGGTCCCGCGCGTGTCGCGCAAGGACAGAATCAGCCGATCGAGTTCGGCCGCGGTAATTGGGTCCAGCCCCGCCGAGGGTTCGTCCAGGAACAGCAGCGGCGGATCGAGCGCCAGCGCGCGCGCGATCGCGGCGCGTTTTGCCATCCCGCCTGAGATCTCGGCGGGCAGCCGGTGGGCGGCGTCTGCCAGGCCGACCTCGGCCAGCTTGGCGCGCGCCTTGTCGGCCCGCTCGTGACGCGACAGATCAGTGAACATCTCGAGCGGCAGCATGACATTACCCAGTAAATCAAGCGAGCCGAACAAGGCGCCAGCCTGGAACATCACGCCGAAGCGGCGGCGCGCAGCGGTCAACGCCGAGGCGGCGCCGGGGCCGGTGACGCGCTGACCGTAGATCGCGATCCAGCCCGCCGTAGGCGCGAGCAGCCCGACGATCTGGCGCAGCAGCGTGGACTTCCCGCAGCCGGAGCCGCCCAGAATCACAAACACTGCGCCGGCCGCGACCTGGAACGAGACGTCGCGATAGATGGTGCGGGCGCCGAACCGCTGCGCCAGCCCCTCGGCCCGGATCACGGGAACGGTCTCGGGGGCTAGCCGATCCGGTTCGGGTTGGTCGCTCACCAGTGCAGCCGGTAGAACAGCAGCGCGAAACCGCCATCCAGCAGGATCGTGGCAACGATCCCGCCGACCACGGCTTTGGTGGCGGACAGGCCCACCGCGCGCGGCCCGTTGCCCGTGGCCAGCCCCGCGCGGCAGCCGATCGCGGCCACCACCGCGCCGAACACCGCCGCCTTGAACAGGCCGCCGACCAGATCCCCGACCGAGGCCGCTTGCTGCACCTGTGCCTGGATCGCCGATTCGCTGTACCCGAACCCCACCATCACCGCGGTCATGCCGATCAGCCCGGCCGCATCCAGCATCAGCGTCAGCACCGGCGTGATCAGCAGGGTTGCCGCCATCCGCGGCAATACCAGCAGGGTCATGGAATCGAGCCCCATCACCTCCAGCGCGTCCAGCTCCTGGTTTACTTTCATGGTGCCAAGCTCGGCGGCGAAAGCCGAGCCGGTGCGCCCGGCCAGGATTACCGCGGCCAGCAGCGGTCCCAGTTCGCGCAGCAGGCTGACCGAGACCAGGTTTGCGACGAAAATATCGGCGCCGAACTGGCGCATCGGGATCGCCGACTGGAACGCCAGGATCAGCCCGATCAAGGCGCCGAGGAGCAGCATCAGCGGCAGCGCGCGGAAGCCAGCCTGCTCGGCCTCACGCGCCACGTCGCGGACGCGGAACTGACGACGGTGGGCGGGGAGGCGACCGACGGCGCTGACCAGGGCGCCGATGAAGACAAGCCCGCCGGTCGCGGCGGCGAAGCGGGCGCGGAACTGTTGGCCCCCTGTCACACTCGGAGCTCCGTCACGGCCGGATGCCCGCGGTCATAGCGGAGCATGACCCAGCCAACCGCACCCAATACTTGTGCCCATCGATGCACCCGAATCGCAGCCGGAGGCACACCCGGCCCCATCAATGCGCGAGCCAGGCATCGAATCGCTGCCGCAGCTTCGCCTGGTTCGCCGCCCAGAATCCATCGTCCAGCGCCAGCGTGTTTCGCATATGAGCCGGCAGGCTGGGCGACAGCGCTGCGGCGGCCTGCGGCAGATCGGCGTTGGCGTCCACCGCCAACCCGCCGATCCCGAAACGTTTCGCCATCTCACCCTCGATCGCCGGCGTGCCGACAAAATAAAGGAACTGCAGGGCCGTGGCCTGATTAGGGCTGCTCCGCGCGATCGCCCAGCTCAACACGTCGTGGATAGACTGCGTCCAGCGCAGGCCGAAATTGCGATGCTGGGCGCGCATCGCGGCGACGATCGCCTGGCTTGGCGCGCTGGTCATCAACACCGCGCCGCCGGCCAGAATCCGCGCCGCCGCGGTCGCGCTCTTCCACCACACCACGTAGGGACGCAGCTGATCGAGCTTGCGGAACGCCCGATCCACGCCCGCCGCGGTGCCCAGCACCTTATACACCGCCGCCGCGGCGATGCCGTCGGCCATCAGCGCAATCTCCAGCGTCCCGCGCACGTCCTGGCGCAGGCCGCGCTTGCCGGGCGCGCGCGCGACGTCCCAGAACTCGGGCCAGGTCGGCGCACCGGAATATTTATCCTTGTCCCAGGCCAGCACCGTGGCTTCCAGGGACGCGCCGATCCCGCAGGACGTGACCGCCATCGGCAGATAATGTGCCGCGCCGCCGATCAGTGCCGGGTCCAACGTGGCGAACAGATGCGCGGCGCAGCCGGCGGCAAGATCGATCCCGTTTACCTCCACCAGATCCCAGGCCGGGTTCTTGCCAGCCAGCCCGGTGGTGAGCGCGGGCATCCCATCGGGCCGGACCTGCACCAGTACCGGGATGCCGGTCGCGGCCTGGAATGGGGCCGCGTACACGGCGCGCACCGCGTCCATCCGCGCCGCCGAGCGTACCGCGATGGTCAGTTCGCGTCCGCCCGGCCGGGGCGGGGCGGGCACCGCCGGCGCGCCAAGCGCGGCCAGCAGCAGGGAGCGCCGGGGGAGCAACGGAGGCCGGGGGGTGTGCATCGCCCGCGACGCTACAATCCGCCGTCATCGGCGGCAACGCATAGGGCGCTCCATCGGAGGTCACTTTGGACGTCGTATGCGGGTTTCATTTCGTACCCCGGCGCGCCCAGTTCGTCAGGCGGCGCGCCAGATGCTCGGCCCGGGTCATCGGTGTCGCGCGCTGGATCAGGAAATACGCGAAATCGGGACCGGGCGTGCCGAGATTCGCCTTGTACCGCGCCGCCCCGGCCAGGAAATCATAAATCTCGGCCCCCGCCGCGGCGTGCCGGGCGATCGCCAGCGCGTGGCACACCAGGCCGGGTTTCAGGCGCGCATCGTCTTCGAACCGGAAGCCACTGACGAAGGCCATCACATGGCCGCGATAGACCAGATTGAGTAGATAGCCGATCGGCTGGTCGCCGGCGGCGACGCGCAGCAACTCGATGCTGCCCGCGGGCAGGCCGGTCTCGATCAGGCGGCGCTGGAAGCGGACGAAGAAGGGGAAGGCGAACCCACCCGGCTCGCCGCGCGCCTGCCACTGGCGCTGGTGCAACGCCGCTAGCGCTTCCAGATAGGCCGCCGCCGTCGGCGCGTCCGTGGCGCGACAGGCGGTCACCGGCCCGAGGCGTTCATAGCCACGCAGCGCGCGACGGATTTGTTGGCGGGTATTGGCCGAGAGCAGCGCTGGATAGTCGCCGCCGGCGGCGCGTACCGCGGCCAGATCGACCCGCCAGGACGGTTTGCGCGCCGGCATCTGCACCAGCGCCCGCGGTGGGATCAGCCGCGTGGCGTCGCCATGCAGCGCGGCGACGACATGGACCTCGTCGCAGCGCCGCCCGGCCAGGCGCGCGGGGCCGAGCAGAAACGCCACGGCCGCGGCCTCAATTTGCCCGGTATAGCGGCGATCGACCAGGAAGCCGTTGTATTCGATCGCAATCACGTCCTCGCCGCGCACACCGGTGGTGTGCAGCCGCGCGCCGCGGACCCGGATCAGCCCGGCTTCCACGCGGTGATGGGGGACCGGAACCGCCAGCAGGACGATCGTCGCGCCGATGGTCCCGACCAAGACCGGCGGGGGAGCGCCAAGCTCGGCGAGCCAGGTCCCGATCCAGCCCCAACTCAGAAAGAACGTGGCATCCGCGCGTGCCTCCAGATCCCGCCATAGCGGAGCCAGCGCCATGGGCGGGAGGTCGGTGCGGATTTCAAACCGGACGCCGCTCATCGCTGCCCCGGCGGGCGGGGGCTGGACACGCGCCGCCGCGCGGGATGAACTCGCCAAGCTGTCCTGGGGAGGAACGCAATGAGCCTGACCATCCGCGCCATCGACCCGGTATCCCGCCCGGATTTTGCCGGGATCGTGACCGGGGTGGACCTGACCGCGCCGCTACCGCCGGCCGACGTCGCCGCGATCGCCGCCGGGATGGACCGCTTCGCCGTCCTGGTGTTTCCCGACCAGCGTCTGGACGATGCCCGGCAACTTGCGTTCTCGGCCAATTTCGGCCCGCTGGAGCGGGCGACCGGCGATCTGGCGCAAGGCGCGGAGCGGCGGCTCTCGATGGACGTCAATGACATCTCCAACCTGGACCGCGAGGGGCGCGTGCTGGCGCGCGACAATCGCCGCCGCCTGTTCAGCCTGGGCAATCGTTTGTGGCATTCGGACAGTTCGTTCAAGCCGACGCCCGCGAAATACTCGGCGCTGTCGGCCCGGGTGATCCCGGGGGCGGGCGGCAACACGGAATTTGCCGACATGCGCGCCGCCTACGACGCGCTGGACGAACCGACCAAGGCCGAGATAGCCGAGTTGATCTGCGAGCACAGTCAGCTGTTCTCCCGCTCGCTGCTCGGCTTCGACGATTTCACCGGGGACGAGCGGGTCCGCTTTGCCCCGGTGCCGCAGCGTCTGGTGCGGCGCCATCCGGTGACCTTGCGGCGTTCCCTGTTCCTGGCGTCCCATGCCGGCGCGATCCGCGGCTGGCCGGTGCCGGAGGCGCGCGCGTTCCTTCGCGACCTGACCGAGCACGCCACGCAACGGCGGTTCGTCTATGCCCATGTCTGGCGGCAATGGGACCTGGTGATGTGGGATAACCGCGTCACGATGCACCGCGCCCGCCCGTTCGATGCGTCGGAGGTCCGCGATATGCACCGCACGACCGTGGCCGACGCGGCACCGACCCTGGAGCAAGCGGCATGATCAAGATCGTCTCCCTGCTGACCCGCAAACCGCATCTGACGCACGAGGAATTCGTTCGCCACTGGCGCGACATCCACGGCCCGTTGGCGCTGTCCGTCCCCGGCGTCCGACGCTACGTCCAGTCCCATATCCAGGGCACCCGCACCCGCGCCGACATTGCGGAGACGGAGTTGGAGATCGACGGCATCGCCGAGCTTTGGTACGATAACGAGGCTGCGTTGCGCGGCTCCGCCGCCACGCCGGAAGCGCGCGCGCTTTACGCCGATGGCGCCTTGTTCATCGGCCGCATCAAGACCTACGTGATCGAGGAGCAGGTCATCATCCCGCCCGCGTGACCGGTGGCTCGGACCAGGTGGCGAGGGCCACGACCAGCATCGCCGCCTCGATCGCCACGCATAGCCACACGCAGCCGGCCCAGCCGAAGCGGCGCCACAGCCCGGCCGGAGCCACGCCGCCCAGGCTGCCGCCGATATAATAGACCATGACATACAGGCCGACCGCGGTGGATTTTGCCCGCCGCGCCGCAGTGCCGATGAAGCCGATCGCCAGCGCGCCCTGCACGAACGCCCCGGCGGCGAACAGCGCCAACCCGGTCACGATCGCTGGCAGCGAGGGCGCCAGGGTCATCGCCAGCCCCGCCACCCCGACGGCGGTGGACCCGGCCAGCGTTGCGCGCCGCCCCACCCGCACCGCCAGTCGGGTCGCGATCGGGGTTGCCGCCATGCCGGCGAGATATACCACGAAAATCGAGCCAAGATCGGCCGGCCCCAGCCGGAACGGCGGCGCGGCGAGCAGGAAATTGGCATAGGTGAACGCCGCCACGATGACGAACAGCACCGTGAACCCGACCGCGCAGGTGCCCAGCAGTCGCTTGTTGCGAAGATGCTCCGAGAAGCCCTGCGCGGTGGCCCGCCAGCCGCGCACCGGGCGGAAGTTGCGTTCGCGCGGCAACAGCCAGCCCACGCCCAAGGCCGCGCCCAGCGTGCAGCCAGCCAGCACAAAAAACGCGGCCCGCCAGCCGAAGAAGGAAGCCGACCACCCGGCCAGGAAACGGCCGAAGAATCCAGCGAAAATCGTCGCCGAGGAATACGTCCCGGCCAGCTTGATCGTCACCGGGCCGGAGGTTTCGTCGGCGATATAAGCGATCGTCACCGCGAACACGAATGGCAGCAGCAGCCCTTGAACGAAGCGCCAGACGATCATCGCCGCCAGGCTGTCGGCTAGGCCCAGCATCAGCGTCGGCAGGATCAGCCCCCAGATCGCGGCCACGATCAGCCGCTTGCGGCCCAACATGTCCGAGACGGACCCGACCACCGGTGCCACCAGCGCTACCGCCGAGGTCGTGGCGGTAATCGTCAGCCCCGCAGCCGTCACCGGGGCGGCGAAGCTATGCGCCAGCAGCGGCAGCACGGCCTGGATGGAATACATGTTCAGGAACGTGATCACCCCGGCCAGCGCAACGCCGGCGGCGCGGCGCGCGGCCAACCGGTCTTCCACTCCGGTCCGGCGGTTCCCTGTCGTGTCGTTGCTTGAGTAGATCAGAACCGCCGTTCGAAGATCGTCACCACGTCGCCCGGAGCCAGAAGGTCGTCGCGCCCGGCCCTGGCCGTGACCGCGTGCCCGTCCCTCATGCGAATCACTTCTGCATAGCGCTCGATGGCTCGATAGGTAAAGCCGCCGGCCAGAGCGACCGCGGTCAGGATGGTCATGCCGGGCTGATAGGGGAAGGCGCCGGGCTTATTGACCTCGCCCAGCACGAACACCGGACGGTAGCGTACCACCTCCACCGCGACCGACGGCGCCCGTTCCAGACCGGCTGCCTTGAGCGCGTATTCCAGCGCGCGCGCCAGACCGGATGCGGTGAAGCCGGCGGCGTGGAAGCGGCCCAGCATCGGTAGTTCGATATCCCCCGCCCCGCTGATGCGGAAATTCCCGTCCAGCGCAGCGTCGGCAACGGTCAGGATGCGCAGCTTGTCCCCTGCGCCCAACCGATACGGGCCGTCGGCAAGCGGCCGCAGCGGCGGCAGCCCGCCCCAAGGCGCGCAGCCGGCGAGCAGCGCTGGCAGTCCGAGGCAGAGCGAGCGGCGGCGCATGGACGTCACCCTGCCGCACGCGGTTGTACGAAGGGTTAATGCCGCGCCGTCCGCACATGCGCGGGGCGATTGGCCTCGCGCGCCGAATTGTCTTCCGGCGGCGTATTCGACCACGAACACCAATCGAACACATACTCAACCGCCCGCGACCGTGGCGGCGGCACTCCCCCGATTTGGCCGCTCCCGGGCCGGCGGGCGCGAATTCTTAGCCGCCGCGCACCGCTGCGAGCCGCCAGGCGGGATCGGTACCGGCCAGATTTCGCTCGAAGGTCCAGACATCGGTCAGTTCGGTCACCGCGTCGGTCCCGGAAACCGGATGGCCCGCAGCGTCGCTGGTCAGGCTGACTTGATCGGAGACGATCCGCAGGGTCACCCGCGCGACGCGGCCCGCAAGATCGGCAGCCTCGATCGCGATCGTCGGGATGGCACGGATTTCGGTGCTCTGCCGCTCCCCGGCGCTGGTGCGCGCGGCGATCGCCTGGTCGAAGGCGTGGAACACGTCGGGGGACACCAGGGCCTGAAGCGCGGCGCGGTCGCCGGCGGCGAAAGCGGTGACGATCATGCGGAACGCCTGCTCGGCCTGGCCCAGAAAGCGGGCGGGCTGGAATAACGGGTCCTGCGCGGCGATCGCGGCCAGGCTCTGGCCCAGCGCGCTGGCCGGGTCGGGCACGCCGGGATGGGGCGCGCTGGGTTCAGCTTGGCCCTCGATCACCACCGCGCCGGGCGCGGCGGGGCCTGGCTGGGGTT
>JAKAZJ010000036.1 GCA_021826565.1 Pseudomonadota bacterium
GCACGGGCTCCTGGCGGGGCGGCTTGCGATAGGTGCCGCGATACTGGTGCTGGCGGTGGCGTTCCTGCTGACCACGCTGTTCACCTGGCGCCGCGTGCCGACCTCGACGATCCAGATTCTGGTGTTCGCGGTTGTGGGTGTGGGGCATGGGCTGGGGCTGACGGTGCGCTGGGGCACGATCCTGCGGCTGGCGGCGCTGTGGGTGACTGCGCCGTTCGTGGCATTTGCGCTTGGGTTTCTGTTCACGCGGCTGCTGGACCTCTGGCCGGGGCAGGACGCGGCGCTGCGGTGGATCGGTGCGGCGCTGGTCGCGGTGGGAGCGGCGGCATCGCTGACCATGGGTGCGAACGACGTCGCCAACGCCACTGCGGTGTTCCTGACCACCGGGCTGGCCGGGCCGCTGGCGGCGGGCGCGATCGGCGGGGTGGGGCTGGCGGCGGGGGTTCTGACCTGGGGCCGCCCGCTGCTGGAACGGGTCGCGTTCGACGTGGTGCGCATGGATCGGCGGATGGCGACGGCGGCGCAGGGGGTGCAGGCGCTGGTGGTACTGAGCGCGGTATCGTTCGGGTATTTCACCTCCATGAACCAGGCGTTGATCGGGGCGATGGCCGGCGCGGGCGTGGCGCGCGGGCGACAGACGGTGCAAGGGCGGGTGCTGCGAGGGATTTTGCTGGGCTGGGCGGGGGGGCGGGGGGCGGGGGCGCTGCTGGGATGGGGGCTGGCGCTGGGGTGGCAGGCGCTGCGGTGAACCGGTGGTACAATTTTGCAAAAGCCTGTGTGCATCGTCTCATGCCCGGCCGGCTGGCCGCCATTGCGTCCCCCCGGTCGATCCGTCTATCCAGCCCTCCCACCCTTTGACCCACACGAGGCACCATGAGCGGAACCGACACGGTCCGGATTCTCGGCATCAGCGGCAGTTTGCGCCGTAGCTCGTTCAACTCCGCCGGCCTGCGTGCCGCGGCCGAGCTGGCGCCCGCCGGCATGAGTATCGAGATCCACGAGATTGGCGACCTGCCCCTGTATAATGACGATGTCCGGGCCGCCGGCTTCCCCGCCCCTGTCGCTGCGCTACGCGCGAAGATCAAGGCGGCCGATGGGCTGCTGTTCGCAACGCCTGAATATAATTATTCCACGTCCGGCGTGCTGAAGAACGCGATCGACTGGGCCTCCCGCCCGCCCGAGCAGCCGTTCGATGGCAAGCCAGTGGCGATCATGGGCGCCTCCCCGGGCGCACTCGGCACCGCGCGGGCGCAATACCAGCTGCGCCAGTGCTTCATTTTCTTGAACGCGCATATCCTGAACCGCCCCGAGGTGATGATCGGTGGCTCCGGCGCCAAGTTCGACGCCGAGGGCAAGCTGACGGACGCGCCGACGCGCGACTTCCTGGCTGCCATGCTGGTCGCGTTCAAGGCCTGGACGCTGCGCATGCGCGCCTGAGCCGCCGCGCCGCGCCACGCCATGACCATGGCTCCGGCGGCAGGGCTGTCGGGTGCAGAGGCGGCGCGGCGCCTGGCTGAGACCGGACCGAACGCGGTCCCGGAAACGCGGGAAAGCTGGCCGCGCGCGCTCGGCGCCAAGCTATGGACCCCGCTCGCCTGGATGCTTGAGGCGACGGTGCTGCTGGAGCTGTTCCTGGGCCACCTGACCCAGGCCGGCGTGATCGCCGCGCTGCTGGTGTTCAATGCGGTCCTTGGCGTGACGCAGGAAGGGCGCGCGCACGCGGCGATGGTAGCGCTGCGCGCCAGGCTGGCCGTGATGGCCTCGGTGCGCCGCGACGGTGCCTGGCAGCGCATCGACGCTGCCGGCCTGGTGGCGGGGGACGTCGTGAAGCTCGCGCTCGGCGCGGTGGTTCCGGCCGATATCGCGCTGACCGATGGCAGAGTGCTGATCGATCAGTCGATGCTGACCGGCGAATCCCTGCCGGTGGAACGCAAGCCGGGCGCGACCGCTTATGCCGGCGCGCTGGTCCGCCAGGGCGAGGCGATGGGCGTCGTCACCGCCACCGGTCCGCGCACCTATTTCGGCAAGACCGCGTCGCTGGTGCAGGAAGCGCACAGCGTCAGCGGCGAGCAGCGCGCGGTGCTGGCCGTGGTGCGCGATCTGGCGCTGGTCAACGGCGTCATCGTGCTGGCGATGCTGGTCGATGCCCATGCCCGCGGGATGTCGTTTGAGGAGGCGGTGCCGCTGCTGCTGACCGCGCTGCTGGCGTCCATCCCTGTCGCGCTGCCGTCCACCTTCACGCTGGCGGCTTCGTTGTCGGCGCGGCGGTTGGTGCGCGCCGGCGTGCTGCCGACCCGGCTCGCCGCGATCAACGAGGCGGCGTCGATGAGCCTGTTATGCTCGGACAAGACCGGCACGCTGACGGAGAATATGCTGGCGATCCGCGCGGTGGTCCCGTTCGGCGGGGCGACGGCCAACGCCGTGCTGGGCGCGGCGGCGGCGGCGGCGTCGGAGGGCGGAGATCCGGTCGATCAGGCGGTGATTGCCGCGGCACGGGCGGTCGGGGCGGCGATCCCGGCGGTGATGGCGTTCGTGCCGTTCGATCCGGCGCGGAAATATGCCGAGGCACGGCTGGCGGACGGCACGCGGCTGCGCAAGGGCGCCCCGGCGGCGTTGTGGTCCGGTCCGCTTCCGGCCGAGGCGGCGGCGGCGGGCGCGCGGCTGGCCGGGGCGGGCAACCGCGTGCTGGCGGTGTCCCGGCAGGATGCGGCGGGACCCACGCTGATCGGCCTGCTGGGGCTGGCCGATCCACCGCGCGCCGATGCCGTCGGCTTGATCGCCGCGCTGCGCGAACTGGGCGTTCGGGTGGTGATGGTGACGGGAGATGCGCCGGAGACCGCGGCGGTGATCGCCCAAGCGGTGGGCATCCAGGGTGAGGCATGCAGCGCGGCGGCGCTGGAGAAGCTGGAGACCCCGGGGACCTATGGCGTGTTCGCCGGGGTTTTTCCGGAACAGAAGTTTCGCCTGGTCAAACTGTTCCAGCGCGCCGGCCAGGTGGTGGGTATGTGTGGCGATGGCACCAACGATGCCCCCGCGCTGCGCCAGGCGCAGATGGGAATTGCGGTGTCCACCGCGACCGATGTCGCCAAGGCGGCGGCCGGGCTGGTGTTGACCACGCCCGGACTGGCGGGAATCCTGGATGCGATCCGCGAGGGGCGCGCGGCGTTCGCGCGCATCCGCACCTATACGCTGTCGATGGTGGTGCGGAAGATTGCGTTCGTGCTGTATCTCGCGTTGGGGCTGATGCTGACAGGCCATGCGGTGCTGACGCCGCTTTTGATGGTGCTGCTGCTGATCGTCAACGATTTCCTGACCATGGCAATCACCACCGACCGGGTCGTCGCAAGCGCGCATCCGCGGCATTGGCGCGTCGGGCGGATCATCCTGGAGGGCGGTGCGCTGGGCGTCGCCACGCTGGTCTTTGTGACGGCGCTGCTGCTGGTCGGGCGGGATTTGTGGCAGCTGGAGCTGGCGGGGCTCCGGACCTTGTCGTTCCTGGGGTTGATGCTGGCGGTGCAGGCAAATGTCTATGTGGTACGCGAGGAACGCTGGGCGTGGTCCTCGGCGCCCAGCGCCTGGCTGGCGGCGGCGAGCGTGGTGCTGGTGGCGATCGGCGTGGCGGCGGCGTGGTTTGGTGTGTTGATGGCGCCGCTGGCGCCGGCGCGGATCGGCGTGGTGGTGGCCGCCTCGGTGGGCTTCCTGGTGGTGTTGGACGGGATGAAGCACGGGCTGGCCTGGATCGCACGGCACGGCTGAGGGGGGCCGTGGCGGACCTGGCTGGTCCGTGGCCCCTTTGGCGCGCGGCCGGGTTGCCGTAAGAGGGTGCTCCCGATGTTTTCCCCGGATGACCCGCGATGACCGAAGAGTTCCACCGCATCCGCCGCCTGCCGCCCTATGTGTTCGCGGAAGTGAACACCGCCAAGGCCCGCTCGCGCGCCGCCGGAGAGGACATCATCGATCTCGGCATGGGGAACCCGGACGGGGCGACCCCGCCGCATATCGTCGCCAAGCTGATCGAAGCGGTGCAGGACCCGCGCACCCATCGCTATTCCGTCAGCAAGGGCATTCCCGGATTGCGCCGGGCGCTGGCCGGGTACTATCAGCGCCGGTTCGACGTGGCGCTGGACCCGGAAACCGAAGTGATTGCCACGCTGGGATCGAAAGAGGGCCTGGCCAACCTGGCGTCCGCCATCACCACCCCGGGCGATACCATTCTGGTGCCGAACCCGTCCTACCCGATCCATCAGTTCGGCTTCATCATCGCCGGCGCCGGCGTCCGTTCCATCCCCGCCACGCCCGACGACGAGATGCTGCGCGCACTGGACCGCGCGGTGCGCCATTCGGTGCCGAAACCCACCGCGCTGATCGTGAATTTCCCGTCCAACCCCACCGCGCATCTGGCGGAGCTGGATTTTTACCGCGAACTGGTCTCGTTCGCGCGCCGGCACGAGATCTGGATCATGTCGGATCTCGCCTATGCCGAGATTTATTTCGACGATGCGAAACCGCCACCGTCGCTGTTGCAGGTGCCCGGAGCGAAGGAGATCGCGGTCGAGTTCACCTCGATGTCCAAGACCTATTCCATGCCGGGCTGGCGGATGGGGTTCGCGGCCGGTAACCCGCGGCTGATCTCGGCGCTGGCGCGGATGAAATCCTATCTGGACTACGGCGCCTTCACGCCGATCCAGGTGGCCGCCACGGCGGCGCTGAACGGGCCGCAGGATTGTGTGGCGGAGATGCGGGCGCTGTACAAGGAACGCCGCGACGTGCTGATCCGGGGGCTGGCGGCGGCCGGGTGGGATGTGCCGTCTCCGGCCGGTTCCATGTTCGCCTGGGCGCCAGTGCCGCCGCGGTTCGCGTCCCTGGGAAGCCTGGAATTCTCCAAGCTGCTGCTGGAACGGGCGAAAGTGGCGGTGGCGCCGGGCATCGGCTTCGGCGAGCATGGCGAAGGCTATGTCCGCATCGCGCTGGTGGAGAACACGCATCGGCTGCGCCAGGCGTGCCGCTCCATCCGCGGCTTCCTGCAGGCCGGCAGCAACCAGGCGGAACCCGCCGATCTGGCCGCGGTATGAGCGCGCCGCTGCGCGTGGGCGTCGCCGGCCTGGGCACGGTCGGCGGCGGGGTGCTGCGGTTGTTCGCCGCCAATGCCGGGCTGATCGCGGCCCGCGCCGGCCGCGCGATCGAAGTGCGATCGGTCTCGGCCCGCGACCGCACGCGCGACCGTGGCCTGGCGCTGGAGGGCGTGCGCTGGCACGCCGATCCGGTGGCACTGGCCGAAGATCCGGATGTGGACGTGGTGGTGGAACTGATCGGCGGCGCCGAGGGTTCGGCGCGTGCGCTGGTGGAACGCGCCATCGCCCGGGGCAGGCCCGTGGTCAGCGCCAACAAGGCGCTGCTGGCGATCCACGGCCGTGCGCTGGCGGAGGCGGCCGAACGCGCCGGTGTGGCGCTGGCGTTCGAGGCGGCGGTGGCCGGCGGCATCCCGGTGATCAAGGCGCTGCGTGAGGGGCTGGCGGCGAACCGAATCCTGTCGGTGGCGGGGATCCTGAACGGTACCTGCAATTATATTCTGACCCGCATGACGAACGAAGGCAGCGATTTCGCAGCCGTGCTGGCCGATGCGCAGCGACTTGGCTATGCCGAGGTCGATCCGTCATTCGATATCGATGGGGTGGACGCGGCGCATAAGCTGGCGATCCTGGCCGCGTTGGCGTTTGGCCGGCCGGTTGCGTTCGACGCGGTGCATGTGGAAGGCATCCGCGGCGTCTCGGCCCTGGATATCGGGTTCGCGGGCGAACTGGGCTACCGGATCAAACTGCTGGGAATCGCGCGCGCGACCGATGGCGGCGTGGCGGCGCGGGTCCATCCCTGCCTGGTGCCTGTGGCCGCGCCGCTGGCGCGCGTGGATGGCGTTTTCAACGCGGTGGTGATCGAAGGCGATACGGTCGGCCGCGTCATGCTGGAAGGCCGGGGCGCCGGGGCGGGACCGACCGCGTCGGCGGTGGTGGCCGACCTGATCGACCTGGCGCGCGGACGCACGGCACCCGTGTGGGGCGGCGCGCTGTCGGAGGCGCCCTCGCTGCCGATCGGGGATCATGTCGGGTGCTACTATTTGCGGCTGATGGTGGTCGATCGGCCGGGCGTGATCGCCGACGTCACCGCGGTGCTGCGCGATCTGGGTGTGTCGCTGGAAAGCATGTTGCAGCGCGGGCGCGCGCCAGCGGACGCCGTGCCGGTGGTCCTGGTGACGCATGAGACGCGTGAGTCCGCGATGGTCGCGGCGCTCGCGCGGATCGCGGCGCTGAACACGGTGCTGGAGGCGCCGACGATGCTGCGGATCGAGGCGGGCTGACGAAGGCGTCAGCGGCCGCGCTGCAGGTGGGAAAAGTCGGACAGCACCTGTGCCTTCGTGTCGAGGGGCGCGATTTCCGGGTTCCAGCTGCTTCGGGCGAAGGTGGCGACAGCCGCTTTCCGTTCCTTGTCCAGCGTGTCGAACCGCGCGTAGCGGCTTTCCTCGTTGAGCGCGAGCAGCCGGCGCATGGCATCATCACCGCCGTTGCGCCGGTAAAGGTCCCACACCTTCAAGCGAATCAATTTTGTTAACAGCGGGCTGGTCGCATTGACCACCGGTTTATATTGCGCATCCGGGCGCTTCATCACTTTAGCCAGCTCGCGATCGCCGCCTAAAGTCTCGTAGACCTGCGCTCGTTGCTGCTCAGGGGTGGCTTCAACCTTTTCCGGGTCGGTCCAAGGCTGTTCGGGCGCCTGGATATGCCTCTGGAGGATCTCGATCTTGCGTTGCCAGTCGATCCGAAGCCGCGGATCGAGGAGTTCCCACCCCAGTTTTTTCAGTTCTACGTCACCGCCGAGATCGTTGTAAGTCTGCTCAGCCTCTGCGACATCCTTCTTGAAGTTCCGGCGCGCAGCCATGGTTTCCAGCAGCTTGCCGATCGCCTCGTCCACCTGCTTCGCGGGCAGCGCGAGGATCTTCTTCATATCACCGGCGTAGGCCTCGGCCAGTTCGGAAACGGTGAACTCGGGTGCGGCTTTCTTCAGGAATGCCGCGGCGCGGCGCATATTCTCGAGGTTCTCGTCCCCCACCATGCCGTCGAGCTCGGGCGCGTCCTGCACCATCTCGGCATTGGCCTGCTTCATCCCTTTGACCATCGCGGCGGGGTCGATGCGTTCGATCGCCCGCAGTATCTCGGGGGTGAATTTCTGGTCCGACTGCGGAAGCTGCATCAGCCCGTTCTGGCCAGGTTGGATTTGTCCGGTCTTGCCCCCCTTTACCTCGGCCCCCATACCCTGGCCGAAGGCTGCGAAGGTCTTGGTATCGGGGAACGCGAAGCCGCCGTCGATCGGGGTCAGACGCGTCGTCCCGCCCTCCCGGCGCACCAAGATATTGTCGGGGTTGCGGTCACCCTGCAGGGTGAGGAAATCGAGCAGCGCGATTTTCTGCACGTCTTCGACCGGGATCTGCTTAGACGCCTCGGTGTCGCCGCCGCACAGCGTGGTCAGGTTGCCGTCGTTCGGCGCGGTCTGCTGCAACGCGCCCATGCGCGATTTCGCCTGCGACTTTTCACCCTGCGCGAAACTGTCGCTGTCCAGCCGGGCGAGGCCGGTGGGGCAGACGCCGAAATCAATGCCGATCATCTCCTTCATCTGGTCATTGAACTTGCTGCTCAGCACTTCGCGCGCCACGCCCTCGCCCTCGCGCCCGCCTTCCTTCACGTTCTCGCCCTGCTTCGGCTTGAAGATGAACGCATTCTTGCCGGAACCGTCCTTGAGGAAGAACGAATCCGACTCGCCCTTCGCCGATGGCGGCTTGGCCTGGGCGCCGCCGTCCAGCAGCGTGACCGCCTCGATCCGCCGCGCCTCGGTCGCCTGTTCCTCAGACCAGGGCGGGGGTGGCAGGGCGGCGCGCGCATTGGCCAGCCGCAGCTTGCGGACCCGGGCGAGCGCGTCGCGGGATTTGTCGGCCCGTCCGGTATCCACCGGGTTTGGCGGCGCCTTGCTGGATTCATAGAAGGAAACGCATTGTGCTGCCGCCTTCTCAAGCGCGGCCAGGGTGCTTTCGTCGGCTTTCTTCTCGACCGCCGCCCAGGCCTTGATGACCGCGGCGAACAGCGCCCCGCCTCGCCGGTCGCCCCCCTTGTCCAGGCCAGTCTTGGCCGTGCTCGCGCCATCGCGCGGGAACAGCGCGTCCTTGCCGGGCGCCTGCGGCAGCGCGGCCAGCGCGCCCACCAGCCGGGTGGTTTCCGCGACCGGAGCCGTTGGACCCAGCTGCGTCAGGCGCTTGTTCACCGCATCGATCAGGCCGAGATACGCGGTCTCGGTGCGACCGCCCTCGGTCACCGCCGGATCGACCCGCCTGCCCAGTTGGGTGATGTTCTTGCGCAGCGCCGTCACGTCGCGCGCCAGCGGCTTCTGGCCGGCGAAGCGCGAGTCCAGCAATGTCCCGGTCATCGCCAACTGCTGCTGCGCCTGGGTCAGCGACAGCAGGCTGTCGCGTACGCTTTCGTAGTCGCGGTTGAGTTCGACCAGACGTTCCTGCAACGGACCGATCCCGACCGTGGCCGGATCGGGCTGGCGCTTGCGGTCGGCCAGATCGCCTTTCTTGTCGGCAAGCCGCTGGATCGGCTTGTTCACCGTCTCGGTCAGATGCTGGATCCGTTCGCTGAGCGCGGACAATTCCCCGATCGCCGCCTGGGTGTTGCCGGGCGGCGGCGCCAGGCACAGACGCAGCTGTGCGGTCAGATGGCCGATCTTCTGCTCGGTCTGGCTGGCGTCGGAGAAGGCGCGGGTGAACGGGTCGTAGGCGGCCTTCATGCGCCAGGACAGTTCGGCGATCTCGGGATCGATCGGCTTTACCAGCTGCTCCATCATGCCGGTGACCTGGCGATACGGATTGACCGTTCCCTTATTCCACTGGCTGAACGGCCGGGTGATCGCGCCCGCTTGCTGCGCGATCTGATCCAGTCGTCCCGCGGTGCCGTTCGGGACCGGCCGGCCCTTGACCGCGAGATCGTAGAGGCCCGCAACCTCCTGTGCGAGCGGCGTCAGCTGGCGCGTGGCATCCTGGAACGCCGGGGTGAGTTCCTTCAGGCGCGTCGTGAGGTCGCGCAGCAACGAGGGGATCTCGGTCGGTGTCGGCACGTAGCTCGGCATCGCATCGGTGATCTTGAAGGATGACTTGCCGTCGCGCGCCGATTCCAGTTTGGTCGCCAGATCACGCCCGGCGTCGCACACCGCCTGCGCCTGGATGATCCGCGCCGCGAGTTCGGCGGTGACCTTCTGGTGCAGCGGCGGAACCGCGGGCGGCGTGCCGAGCAGATTGATCTGGACCTGCGCCAGCAGGTCGCGCAGCTGGGTCAGGCGGGTGAGCTCGGTATCGCAGCCGTCCAGCACGCCCTGGATGCCGTCCAGGATGCGGGTCATCGCCTTGGTCGCGCCCTCGGCATCCTCGCCCCGGGTACGTTTCGCCTGCGGTTCGGTGAAATCGCCTTTCACCGCGCTCAGCTGATCGCTCGCCCGGCGCAGCGAGTCTTGCGCCGCGATCGAGGCCTCGCGGATCACCAGGATCTTGTCCGCCGGGTTGTCGGGCAGCACCGGCAGGGTGGGCGGCGCGGGCGGGCGACGGCCGGGCGGCGGGGATTCCGGCGCCTTGCGCAGCTCGAACGGCTCGTCCTCGAACGCCATCTTGCGGCGCATGCCCTTATTGATCGGCACGCCTTCCGGCGGAGCGTTACGCTGCTCGAAATTCTCGTTTTCAAATGCGATCTTGCGCTCCATGCCGCGGCCGATCCCGGGCGGCGCGTTGGTGAGCCGCGCGAGCAGCCGAAGCCGGCGCGGATCGTTGTTGCGCCCGCCGCGCGGCCGCAGTTCGATCGGCTCGCGCTCCTCGGTCTTGGTCTCGACGCGTTCCTTTTCCTTCAGCTGCGACCCGCGAGGCGGGTGCATTTCGATCTGTTCGATCTC
>JAKAZJ010000037.1 GCA_021826565.1 Pseudomonadota bacterium
GGAGTTGGGCGGCGCGGGCGCGGCGGGTGGCGACTTGGATGGCGGGCATCCGCGCCGCGGGGGTGCCGGGGCGTTCGCTGTACGGAAAGACATGCAGGTAGGGCAGCGCGGCCGCGGTCACGAAGTCCAGTGTTTCGGCGAACAGCGCGTCGGTTTCGGTCGGAAAGCCGGCGATCAGGTCGGCGCCTATCGCGATCCCGGGGCGCAGGTCGCGGGCGCGGGCGATCGCGCCAGCGGCGTCCCCAGTCAGATGACGGCGCCGCATGCGCTTCAGGATCAGATCGCTGCCGGCCTGCAGGGACAGGTGCAGATGCGGCATCAGGCGCGGTTCCTCGGCCAGCAGGCGCCACAGCGCGGCATCGATCGCCGCCGGGTCCAGCGAGGAGAAGCGCAGCCGGGGCAGGTCCGGCAGCGCGGCCAGAAGCCGGCGGGCGAGCGTGCCGAGCCGCGGCGTGCCGGGCACATCCATCCCGTAGCTGGCGATATCGACGCCGGTCAGGACGATTTCCTGATAGCCGGCCTCCAGCAGGGACCGGGCCTGGGCCAGGATTTCGGTCTCGGGGACCGAGCGGTTGGGGCCACGGCCGAACGGGATCGCGCAAAAGGTGCAGCGATGATCGCAGCCCTGCTGGACCTGCACGAACGCGCGGGCGCGGCCGGCGAACGCGGTCACGGGGCGGGCCGGGACCGGGGGCGCGGACATGATATCGGCGACGGCATCCGCCGTATGGGTCCAGCTGGCGGGGCGGAGCTTTTCGGCATTGCCCAGGATGCGGGTGACGCCGGGCAGCGCGCGCCAGGCGGCGGGGTCGCGCTGGGCGGCGCAGCCGGTGACCGTGATCGGCCGGCCGGGCGCGGCGCGGACGGCACGGCGGATCGCCTGGCGCGCCTGACGCTCGGCCTCGGCGGTCACGGCGCAGGTGTTCACGACCAGCTGGCCGGGCGGGGCCAGGGCGCGCATCACCTCCGATTCATAGGCGTTGAGGCGGCAGCCGAAGGTCAGCAGCTCGGCGGTCATGGCAACAGGATCTCGCCGGTGAAGGCAGTGGCGGCCGGGCCGGTCATCAGGACGTGGTTGTCGGACGCGCGCCAGGCGATGTCCAGCGTGCCGCCGTCCACGATGACCTCGGCACGGCGGGCGGCGAGGCCGCGGCGCTGCGCGTTGACCAAAGCGGCGCACGCGCCGGAGCCGCAGGCCAGCGTGAGGCCGGCGCCGCGTTCCCAGACGCGCAGCCGCAGCCTGGTGGCGGACAGCACCTGGACCACGCCGATATTGGCGCGTTCGGGAAAGATCGGGTCGTGCTCCAGCACCGGGCCAAGGGTTTCCAGCGGGATCGCGCCCAGGTCCGGGACGAAGAACGTGGCGTGGGGATTGCCCATGCTGGCCGCGGCCGGGTCTGCCAGCGCGCCGGCCCGGAGCGCCAGGTGCAGCGTGTCGGCCGGGTGCGCCAGCGGCAGGTCGGCCCAGCCGAGGCGCGGCGGTCCCATATCGACCGTGACCTGGCCCTCCGCGGTGATGCTGGCGGGCAGATCGCCGGAAACGGTGCGGATGAGGAACTCCCGCCGCCCGGTTTCGCGGCTCAGCAGCAGGACGACGCAGCGGGTGGCATTGCCGCAGGCACCGGCTTCCGAGCCGTCGGGGTTGCGGATGCGCATGAACAGGTCCGCGCCGGCGGCAACCGGTTCCAGTGCAATCACCTGGTCGCAGCCGACGCCGCGATGGCGGTCGGCGAGGGCGACGGCGCGGGCCGGCGTCAGGATCGGTTCCCCGGCGCGTTCGTCCAGCACGACGAAATCGTTCCCGCAGCCTTGCATCTTGGTGAAGCGCACGCGCATGGGGGCTTATATTTGCCGCGCCCGGCTTAGGGGAAGCCCCGAGGTGATCGGCCTGGCCCGCGCAGGCTGCCGCGCCGATCAGGCGGCACCCACCACAGCAGCGCCAGGACGTAGATCCAGACGGCGACGTACAGCACCGCGAACACCCATAGCGGCAGCGGCCAGAAGATCAGCCGATCGACAAACCGGGCGATCAACGGGCCACGGCCGGCATCGCCCGCCAGCTGGTCCTGCCACAAGGTCAGAAAGCACACCCGCCCGATCAGCGCCTGTCCGGCCACGGCGCCGAGTGCCAGAACATGCAGCCAGCGCCACCACGCCACCCGCACGAACCGCCAGCCGCGCCAGGCGCCCAGCGGGATCGCCACCAGGCCGAACAGGTTGAACCCGATCACCGCCAGATGCAGCGCCAGGACCGACGCGGCGGTCATTGCCCGGCGGTCATGCGCCGGCGGTCATTCGATCGGCACGAAGATCGAACGGCGCATCTGCCCGCCGATCGACTGGGAGAGATGCCCCTTGCCGGAGGTGTCCTCGACCAGGATGACCTCGCCGGCGCCGATCTCGCGGCTCTCGCCGTCGCTGGCGGTGATGCGCACGCCGCCGTCGAGGTTGATGATGTATTGGCGGCGCGGCGCGGGATGCCAGTCGAGGTCGTAGTCGCCGGACGTCTCGCGAAAGATGATGCCGGTGGCGGGCAGGCGGGCGGACAGGCGCGAGGCGTTGCGGGTTTCGACCCAGTCCACCTCGATATCGCGGAAATGGCTGGTGCCGGCGGCGTCGGTGTAGAGATTATGGATGCGCATGGGGACCTCCCGGGTTTGCCGCGGAGCGTCGGCCGCGCAAGGCGGGGCGTCAACACGGCGTCCGTCGCCATCTTGACGGTCAGGCGGCCACCGCTGCCGCGCCCGCCTGGCGGTAGTGTCTGAGTTTGAAAGTCGGCGCCGGCCCGCACCCCCACAAGGCCACCCAATGCCAATATACCGACGTTGGGTGGCCTTGTGGGGGTGCGGGCCGGCGCCGACTTGCTTTTCAAACTAAGACACTACCGGCCTGGCCGTGATCTTGCCGATCCGCCGCCGAGCGTCTAAAGCCCCGGGCCACGGCCGCCGGCCGGCCGGCGGGCCGGGCGGCGGGCGTGGTGAAATGGCAGACACGCCAGATTTAGGTTCTGGTGGCGCAAGCCGTGGGGGTTCGAGTCCCCCCGCCCGCACCACCCTCCCCCACGCCTGAGACGCCCCGCCTGAGACGCACATTCATTCACTGGAGAGTAGCGAGTCCGATGCAGGTAACCGAGACGCTGGCCGAGGGTCTGAAGCGCGCCTTCACCGTTGTGCTGCCGGATTCCGAGCTTGAGCCCCGCCGCGCCGCGCGTTTTGCCGAGCTTGGCCGTACCGTGCAGCTGCCCGGTTTTCGCCCCGGCAAGGTCCCGCTGATCGTGCTGCGCCAGCGCTACGGCGCCGCGGTGATCGAAGAGACGATCGAGAACGCGGTCAACGAATCCACCCGCACCCTGCTGGCCGACCGCAACCTGCGTCCGGCGATCCAGCCCAAGGTCGATCTGGTTTCCAAGGACCCGCCCAAGGACCTGGAATTCACCGTCGAGCTCGAAGTATTGCCCGAAATCGCGCTGCCCGATTTCAGCGCGATCGCGCTGACCCGTCAGAAAGCCGAAGTGCCGGACGCGCTGATCGACGAGCAGATCGAGGCGCTGCGCCAGCGCAATCGCACGCTCACCCCGCTCACCGAGGAAGAACTTGCCGGCCGCGGTGCCGCGACCGGCGAGGTCGTGGTGCTGGATTACGAAGGCAAGATCGAGGACGTTGCGTTCGACGGCGGCACCGCGACCGACGCCGAGGTGGAAGTGGGCGGTCCCGGCTATATCGAAGGCTTCGCCGCCGGGATCGAAGGCATCCGCCCGGGCGAGACCCGCGTGGTCGCCGCGCAGTTCCCCGAAGGCTACGGCGCCGCCGCATTGTCGGGCAAGCAGGCGCAGTTCACCATCACCGCCAAGGAAATCCGCAAGGTCGAGCTGCCGGAGCTGGCCGCCCTGGCCGAGAAGCTCAGCTTCGAATCGGTGGACGATCTGCGCGCCCTGTTCCGCCGCCGCGCGCAACAGGAATATGACGGGCTGTCACGCCAGAAGCTGAAGCGCGAGCTGCTGGACCGGCTGGCGGACCTGGCCGCGTTCCCGATCCCGCCGGCGCTGGCCGAGGCCGAGTTCGCCCAGATCTGGTCGCGCGTGGAGGCCGACCGCACCGCCGGCAACGCGGATGCCGACGATGCCGGCAAGGATGAGGACACGCTGCGCGCCGAATACCGCGCCATCGCCGAGCGCCGGGTCCGCCTGGGCCTGTTGCTGGCTGAGGCCGGGCGCACCCACAACATCACCGTGGCCCCCGAGGAGATCACCCGGGCGATGCGCGCCGAGGCCGGCCGCTATCCCGGCCAGGAAGCCCAGGTGATGGACTACTACCGCCGCAACCCCCAGGCCGGGGAGTATCTGCGCGGCCCGATCTTCGAGGACAAGGTGGTCGATTTCGTGCTGGAACTGGCGCAGGTCACCGAGGTGGCGACCACGCCCGAGGCGCTGACCGAAATACCGCCGGCCGAAACCCCCGCCGCTCCGGTTGTGACCGAGACGCCGGCCGAGGCGTGAGCCTCCTCCGTCCGGCCGGATTGCACCCGCGCGGCGGCGCCCTATTTGATAGTCCGTCCGTGAGAGTTTCTCCCTTGCCCAAAGGTGCCCCCCCATGAGGGATCGCGATCCCGCCGAGGTCTACGCCAATACCCTGGTCCCGATGGTGGTCGAACAGACCGCCCGCGGCGAACGGGCGTTCGACATCTACTCCCGCCTGCTCAAGGAACGGATCGTGTTCCTGACCGGGGCGGTGTTCGACGAGGTCAGCAGCCTGGTCTGCGCCCAGTTGCTGTTCCTGGAATCGGAGAATCCGTCCAAGGATATCTCGTTCTACATCAACAGCCCGGGCGGCGTGGTCTCGGCCGGGCTCGCGATCTACGACACGATGCAATACATCCGCAGCCCGGTCAGCACGGTGTGCATCGGCATGGCTGCTTCGATGGGCAGCTTGTTGCTGACCGCAGGCGCGAAGGGCAAGCGATTCGCGCTGCCGAACGCGCGGATCATGGTGCATCAGCCCTCCGGCGGCGCGCAGGGCCAGGCGACCGATATCGAGATCCAGGCGCGCGAGATCCTGAGCTTGCGCAAGCGGCTGAACGAAATCTACGTGCGTCACACCGGCCAGCCGATCGAGGCGATCGAGCGCAAGCTGGAACGCGACAGCTATATGTCGGCCGAGGAAGCGCGGGAATTCGGCCTGGTCGACCAGGTGGTGGATCAGCGTCCGCTGCCCGAATCGGACGCGTCCAAGGTCTGATCGCGCGTCCCCCCTCCCCCCACAGGACCTTGCCGCGCAACGGCCGGGGAGTCGCCGCAGGCGGTCTTGCGGCGGCCTGCCGGGGCGTGCAGTCTGCGCCTGGGGATTGGGGGCAGAAGGCGGCGCGCCGCGGCCTGGTTCTTGTCCGGTCCGGCCGCCCGGAGGTAGTGTGAGATTTGGCCCCGATCGACCGGGGCAGGAGCGGTCATGAGCAAGTCCGGCGACTCGAAGAACACTCTCTACTGCTCGTTCTGCGGCAAGTCGCAGCACGAGGTCCGCAAGCTCATCGCCGGCCCGACCGTGTTCATCTGCGATGAATGCGTCGAGCTCTGCATGGATATCATCCGCGAGGAGCACAAGACCCATCTGGTCAAGTCCCGCGACGGGGTGCCCACGCCGCGCGAGATCTGCAAGGTGCTGGACGATTACGTGATCGGCCAGGACCACGCGAAGAAGGTGCTCAGCGTCGCGGTCCACAACCATTACAAGCGCCTGGCGCACGGCCAGAAGAACAACGACGTCGAGATCGCGAAATCCAACATCCTGCTGCTGGGGCCGACCGGATCGGGCAAGACCCTGCTGGCGCAGACCCTGGCGCGGATCATCGACGTGCCGTTCACCATGGCGGATGCGACCACGCTGACCGAGGCCGGGTATGTGGGCGAGGATGTGGAGAACATCATCCTCAAGCTGCTCCAGGCGTCGGATTACAACGTGGAGCGGGCGCAGCGGGGGATCGTGTATATCGACGAGGTCGATAAGATCTCGCGCAAATCCGACAACCCTTCGATCACACGGGATGTGTCGGGCGAGGGCGTGCAGCAGGCGCTGCTGAAGATCATGGAAGGCACGGTGGCCTCGGTGCCGCCGCAGGGCGGGCGCAAGCATCCGCAGCAGGAGTTCCTGCAGGTCGATACCACCAATATCCTGTTCGTCTGCGGCGGCGCGTTTTCGGGCCTGGAGAAGATCATCGGCGCGCGCGGCAAGGGTTCGGGGATCGGCTTCGGCTCGGACGTCCACGCGCCGGATGAGCGCCGCACCGGCGAGATGCTGCGCGAGGTGGAGCCCGAGGATCTGCTGAAATTCGGCCTGATCCCGGAGTTCATCGGCCGTCTGCCGGTGGTCGCCACCTTGGAGGACCTGGACGAGAAGGCGCTGATCGAGATCCTGACCAAGCCCAAGAACGCGCTGGTCAAGCAATATGGCCGGCTGTTCGAGATGGAAGGGGTCAAGCTCTCGTTCACCGACGACGCGCTGCGTTCGGTCGCGACGCGCGCGATCGGACGCAAGACCGGCGCCCGTGGATTGCGTTCCATCATGGAGCAGATCCTGCTGGGGACGATGTTCGACCTGCCCGGCCTGGACGGGGTCGAGGAGGTCGTGATCAACCGCGAAGTGGCGGAATCCCGTGCCAATCCGCTGTTCCTGTACGGCAAGGAACGCGCCGAGGGCGGCGCCTGAGCCGGCGGCCGCCCGGGGCCTTGTTCGCGCACGATTCCGCCCGATATCCTGTTGCAGACGGGGCCTCGGCCCCACCCCTGGCCCGATCCGTGCCTTCGATGGGCGGCGCGGGCCGCGACTGTCCTTGAAGGAGGTCACCGATGACTGACACCCCCGCCGTTCCCGGCCCTTCCGGAACTCCGCCTGTCCCGCCGGGCCCCGATATCCTGGCCGTGCTGCCGCTGCGCGATATCGTCGTGTTTCCGCACATGATCGTGCCGCTGTTCGTCGGCCGCGAGAAATCCGTCCGCGCGCTGGAAGCGGTGATGCGCGACGACAAGCAGATCCTGCTGGTGGCACAGAAGAACGCGACCCAGGACGATCCCTCGGTGGACGATATCTATCGCATCGGCACCGTCTCCACGATCCTGCAGCTGCTCAAGCTGCCGGACGGCACGGTGAAAGTGTTGGTGGAAGGCGGCCGGCGCGCGCAGGTCACGCGGTTCCGCGAGACCGAGACCTATTTCGAGGCCGAAGTGCAGGCGCTGCCGGATGCCGGCGGCGATGCGAAAGAGCTGGAAGCGCTGGGCCGCAGCGTGGTCAGCCAGTTCGAACAATATATCAAGCTGAACAAGAAGATCGCGCCGGAGGTGCTGGTCAGCCTCAATCAGATCGAAGACCCCAGCAAGCTGGCCGATACCGTCGCCGCCCATCTGAACCTGAAGATCGCCGAGAAGCAGGAGGTTCTGGAGACCGCCAAGATCGGCGAGCGGCTGGAACGCGTGTTCGGCCACATGGAATCCGAGATCGGCGTGATGCAGGTGGAAAAGCGCATCCGCAACCGCGTCAAGCGGCAGATGGAGAAGACCCAGCGCGAATACTACCTGAATGAGCAGCTCAAGGCGATCCAGAAGGAGCTGGGCGAGGGCGAGGACGGCAAGGACGAGACCGCCGAACTCGAAGCCAAGATCAAGAAGACCAAGTTCAGCAAGGAAGCGCGCGAGAAGGCGCTGGCGGAGCTGCGCAAGCTCAAGACCATGAGCCCGATGAGCGCCGAAGCGACCGTGGTGCGCAACTATCTGGACTGGATGCTGGCGATCCCGTGGAAGAAGCGCTCCAAGATCCGCAACGACGTGGTCGCGGCGGAGAAAGTTCTGGAAGCCGACCATTTCGGGCTGGAGAAGGTCAAGGAACGGATCATCGAGTATCTGGCCGTGCAGGCACGCAGCCCCAAGCTGCGCGGCCCGATCCTGTGCCTGGTCGGACCGCCGGGGGTGGGGAAAACCTCGCTCGGCAAGTCCATCGCGCGGGCGACGGGGCGGAACTTCGTGCGCATGTCGCTGGGCGGCGTGCGCGACGAGGCGGAGATCCGCGGCCACCGGCGCACCTATATCGGCTCCATGCCGGGCAAGGTGATCCAGGGGATGAAAAAGGCGAAGACCTCCAACCCGCTGTTCTTGCTGGATGAGGTGGACAAGCTGGGGGCCGATTGGCGGGGCGATCCATCCTCGGCGCTGCTGGAAGTGCTGGACCCGGAGCAGAACAGCACCTTCGCCGATCACTACCTGGAGGTGGATTACGATCTGTCCGACGTGATGTTCGTCACCACGGCCAACAGCCTGCGGATGCCGCAGCCGCTGATGGACCGGATGGAGATCATCCGCATCCCCGGCTACACCGAGGACGAGAAGGTCGAGATCGCGAAACGCCACCTGATCACCAAGCAATCCGAAGCGCATGGGTTGAAGCCCGACGAATGGTCGCTGTCGGACGAGGCGTTGCACGAACTGATCCGCACCTATACCCGCGAAGCCGGGGTGCGGAACCTGGAACGCGAGCTTGCCAACCTGGCGCGCAAGGCGGTCCGCGAGATCGTGACGAAGAAGACCAAGAAGGTGACGATTACCCGCAAGAACCTGGAGAAATACGCCGGCGTGCCGAAGTTCCGCTACGGCGAGACCGAGGCCGAGGACATGGTGGGCGTGGTCACCGGATTGGCCTGGACCGAGGTGGGCGGCGAGATCCTGACCATCGAATCGGTGCTGCTGCCGGGCAAGGGCAACATCAAGCAGACCGGCAAGCTGGGCGATGTGATGCAGGAAAGCGTCTCGGCGGCGCTGAGTTACGTCCGCTCGCGTTCGATCCGGTTCGGGATCAAGCCGACGCTGTTCGAGAAGCGGGACATCCATGTCCATGTGCCGGAAGGGGCAACCCCGAAAGACGGGCCTTCGGCGGGAATCGCGATGGCGACCTCCATCGTGTCCGTGCTGACCGGGATTCCGGTGCGCCGCGACGTGGCGATGACCGGGGAGATCACGTTACGCGGGCGCGTGCTGCCGATCGGCGGATTGAAGGAGAAGCTGCTGGCGGCGCTGCGCGCGGGCATTACCACCGTGTTCATCCCGAAGGACAACGAGAAGGACCTCGCGGAAATCCCTGACAACGTGAAGAAGGGATTGAAGCTGATCCCGGTGGCCGACGTGGACGAAGTGATCGCCCAGGCGCTGGCGCGCCGGCCCGAGGCGATCGAGTGGGAGGAGCCGCCGGAGCCGGTGGCGGCACCCAGGTCCACCGAAGCGACGGCGTCCCTGCCGCATTGAGGCCCTGGACCGCATTGACCCTCCGGACGGGGCGGGGTACGGACCGGCACATCGCGGGCCGGTCCGGCTCCGTGCTCAACCCCAGATCATCGCTTCGAGAGGATTGCCCGTGAACAAGATGGAACTCATCGCCGCCGTGGCGGATAAGGCCGACCTGACCCGCGCCAAGGCAGCCGACGTGGTCGAGGCCGTGTTCGGCGCGATCGAGGGCGCATTGAAGGCGAAGGACGAGGTCCGCCTGGTCGGCTTCGGCACGTTCGCCACCGCAACCCGCAAGGCCGGCACCGGCCGCAATCCGCGGACCGGAGAGACGATGAAGATTGCGGCGTCCACCACCGTGCGCTTCAAGGTGGGCAAGGGGCTGAAGGACGCGGTGCAGTAGCACGGCTTTGCTTGGGGGGCGGTTAGCTCAGCGGTAGAGCGTCTCGTTTACACCGAGAGGGCCGGCGGTTCGAACCCGTCACCGCCCACCAGACGCCGTGGATGACGCCTCGATCAAGCGGATTTGCCCGCGCCCGCTTATGCGGCGCCGGCATTGGAAGTGGATGGTGCCCAGGGGCGGAATCGAACCACCGACACTGCGATTTTCAGTCGCATGCTCTACCAACTGAGCTACCTGGGCGCCGCATCCGATTAGCCCAGCCCGCCGTGGCGATCAAGCCGCCCC
>JAKAZJ010000038.1 GCA_021826565.1 Pseudomonadota bacterium
CGGCGCGCTGCTGCTGGGCGTCAAACTGGAAAGCCCCGAGGGCATCGCCCGCTGCGAGGAGATCCTGGATGTACCGGGCCTGGGCTTCGCCGAGATGGGGCCAGGCGATCTGGGGCTGGCGCTGGGCTACACCACCTTGCGGCGCGAACCCTACCCGCCCGAGATGCAGCGGGCGCGCGATCGCGTGCTGGCGGCGTGCCGGGCGCGCGGAATCGCGTTCCTGGAAGGCGGCTCGGCGGCAACCGTGATCCGTCGGATCGATGAGGGCGTGCGCGTGATCGCCGATCATGCCGAGGAATCGGCGCGGCTCGGGCGGGCGCATCAGGCGCTCCGTCATGGCCGGGCCTGAGGCGGGGACGCGCGGCGCGGCGACCGATCACCCGCCGCCGCGCCACCATCCGCGTGCGGGGCGCGGCAGGCCGAGATTTTCGCGCAACGTGGCGCCGCGATATTCCCGCTGGAACAGGCCCCGCCGCTGCAATTCCGGCACCACGAAGCGCACGAAATCGGCGAATGTCCCGGGCGTGTGCGTGCCGCCGATCACGTAGCCGTCGCAGCCGCGTTCCACGAACCAGTGTTCCAGCCGGTCGGCAATCTCCTTCGGGCCGCCCACGATCGCCTCGCGCGGGCGGCCGCGGCGGGTGATCTCCAGGAAATCGCGCGGCGTGGGCTCCGTCTTGTGCGACGTCACGCGGTCGCGCATCGCCTGCATCCCGGACATCGACGCCAGTTCCGCCGCCGTGAAGGCCTCGTCCAGTCCTTTGCGGGCGAAATCGAAATTCAGCGCCTCCGACAGCAAGGACAGCCCGTCCACCTCGCGGTAGCCGGCCTCGATCACCGCCATCTTGTCCTCGGCCTCGGCCCGCGTCGCGGCGCAGACCGGATAGGCGATGGTGTTCAGCGTGACGCGGTCCGGATCGCGCCCCAGCGCGGCAATGGCAGCCTTGGTCTCGGCATATTCCCGTTGCGCCGAGGCCAGGTCGGCATAGGCCACGAACACCGTCTCGGCCCAGCGCGCCGAGAACCGCTTGCCGCGCCCCGACGCCCCGGCCTGGATCAGCAGCGGATGCCCCTGCGCGGAACGCGGCACCGTGAATGGCCCGCGCGAGCGGAAGAAACGCCCCGCGTGATCCAGCCGGTGCACTTTCGCGGGATCGGCGAACCGGCCGGAGGCCTTGTCCACCACCAGCGCATCGTCTTCCCAACTGTCCCAGTGGCCCAGGACCACGTCCATGAACTCGTCGGCGCGGTCATAGCGCAAATCATGTTCCATGTGCTGGTCGGCGCCCATGTTCGCCGCCTCGCCGTCATTGACCGAGGTGACGATGTTCCACGCCGCCCGCCCCGCGGTCATCAGATCCACCGTGGCGAACAGGCGGGCGACATGGAACGGCTCGTAATAGGTGGTCGAGCAGGTGGCGCCGAGACCGAGCCGCGACGTGGCCGCGGCCATCGCCATCAGCACCGTCACCGGATCGAGCTTCACGCAGCGGATGCCGTGTTCCACCGTATGCGCGTGATCGCCGCCCAGCATATCGGGCATCGCCAGACGGTCGTCGAAGAACGCCATCTGGAAGCAGCCTTCTTCCAGGATGCGGCCGATGGTCTGGAAATAATCGGCGGTCAGGAAATCGCTGCGGCTGTCCGGATGGCGCCAGGAACTGGCCAGCGTGGTGCAGTTCTGCGCCTGCAGGAACCCCACCAGAACCATCTGCCGCATCGCATCCCCCTTTGCCCGCGCGCGCAGGCTACCCGCGCCGATGGGGAAGTCCAAGCGACGCTACCGGCTGGTCGTGGGTCAGTTTGAAGCTCGCCTACTGACCCAAAGCGGACGCCAGCAGCGTCAGCCGGCGCGCCGACATGTTGGCCGAGGCGGTCACCACCGAGCGGCTCCGACGGCGCTAGCACGCCTTTCGGCGACAAGACCCCAAACTTCGCTTGGCCTGGGTCCTAGCCTGCCCCCGGGGACCGGTGCACAGGCGTTCAATCGGGGGAACCCGGACTGCGCCAGCTGCCCCTTTGGCACACGCGACGACCAAGAATAGGAGCGCACTCATGCGGTCCCCGCATTGAACGAAGCCCCCTTCTCTCGCATCATGCGGACATGGCCCGCTCCCCAGTTTCCCGAAGCCGACAGCCGCTCATCATCGCAGCCACCCTAGCCCGTGCGCTGCAGACCCGTGCCGCCCCAGCGAATCCAACACAGCGCGCTGCGGCGACAGAATGGGCCGGCCTCGTGCGCGACCATGGGTTCCGCGGGCTGAAGGAGGAGGCGATCCGCAGCCGCTTCACCGAGCAAGTCGTCGTGCAAGTGCTCGGCTACGCGCCGGTACACCCGTCCGAGCCCTTCACCATGGCCGAGGAGGAGGCCGTCGGAAGCGGGTCCGTCGATCGCGCCCTCGGTAACTTCTCTCCGGGCAGGCGCGAGATCGTCGCGCCGTTCGAGCTTAAAGGGCCCGCAACGCGCGACCTCGACGCCATCATGCCAGGCCGAGCGAAGAGCCCGGTGCAACAGGCCTGGGAATATGCGATCGACGTGCCCGGGGCTAAATGGGTCCTGGTCTCCAATTGCGCAGAGCTGCGGCTCTACGCCTTCGGCCGCGGACGTGCCGCGTACGAGCACTGGAATCTGGCCGAACTGGACCAACCGGGGGAACTGGATCGTCTTTGCCTGCTGCTATCGGCGGGCAATCTGCTTGGCGGCGTCACGGATACTTTGTTGCAGGACAGCCGGCGCGCCGAGCGCGAGGTCACGAAGGCGCTCTACCAGGATTACAAAACGATCCGCGGCGACCTAATCGAACAACTCGACTCCAACAATCGCGGACTTGGTCGCGTGGCCGCGATCGAATACGCTCAGACCCTGCTCGACCGCGTGCTGTTCATTGCCGTCGCCGAGGACACGGAACTGCTGCCACACGACACGCTCCAGAACGCGTATCAGGCAAATAACCCGTATGCACCGCAGCCCGTGTGGGACAACTTCAAGGGGCTGTTCCAGGCGATCGACAAGGGCAACGACCAGCTCGGGATACCCGCCTATAATGGCGGATTGTTCGCGGCTGATCCTGGCTTCGATTCCCTGTCTATTCCAGACGGGATTTGCCACGCTCTGGGACAGCTGGGCAAGTATGATTTTGCGACCGAAGTCTCGGTCCTGATCTTGGGCCGGATTTTCGAGCAATCCATCTCCGACATCGAAGCCCTGCAGGCCCACGCACGTGGCGAGATGCCGCCGACCACGGCCAAGAAGAAGCGCGAAGGCGTGGTGTACACTCCTGAGTTTGTCACCCGGTTCATCGTCGAACGCACCATCGGCCACACGCTCATAGAACGCTTCGACGCTCTGCTTGCCGCGCATGATGGGGGGCGGGAAGTGAAGGACGGTATCGAACTGCTGACTTTCGCCGGCGGTCGGGATGCGAATAGCAAGGAGCGCGCGTTTTGGGCGGCCTATCAGGACGTTCTGCGACGCCTGACCGTCCTGGACCCGGCCTGCGGCTCGGGCGCCTTTCTGATCGCGGCCTTCGATTTTCTCGCCGCCGAGTACCAGCGCGTCAACGATCGTCTGGCGAACCTTGGCCGCACTGGACGCAACCGACAGATCAGTATCGGCACGGGCAGCCTGTTCGATCCGGACAGGGAAATACTGACCGGCAATCTCTTCGGCGTGGACGTGAGCCGCGAATCCGTCGAGATCACTAAGCTGTCGCTGTGGCTGAAGACCGCCAAGCGCGGAAAGGCGTTGGAGAGTCTTGAACCCCATATCCGTGTCGGTAACAGTTTGATCGAGGACACCGACTATCATCAACGCGCCTTCGCGTGGCGGGAGGCATTTCCCGCCGTTTTCGCGCAAGGTGGCTTCGACGTCGTGATCGGCAATCCGCCTTATGTTCGTATGGAGCTGATCAAACCGTTCAAGCCATACCTCCAACGCCGCTACGAGGTGGTTGCCGACCGGGCGGATCTATACGCATATTTCTACGAGCTGGGATTGCGCAATCTGAAGCCGGGCGGGCGCCTCGGATTCATTTCCTCATCCACATTCTTCCGCACCGGCTCAGGTGCCCCGCTGCGACAATTACTCGCCAATCGGACGGAGATCGAGGATGTCATCGATTTCGGCGATCTGCAACTTTTCGAGGGGGTGACCACTTACCCGGCGATTGTTGTCATGCAAAAGCCGGCTACCCCGGTCGGGAGTGAGGTCGGGCAACTTCGATTCCTCCAGATCCAGGATCAGGTTCCGGAGGAACTATCGCGCCGCTTCGAGCAAGAGGCGATCGCGATGCCCCGCACCCGTCTGGGACGGGGCGGCTGGCAGTTCGAGGGCGATGCAGCCGCCCGGCTGCGCGCGAAGTTGAGAGCCGGTCATCCGACGCTGCGCGACGTGTATGGGACGCCCCTTCGCGGTATTGTGACGGGCCTTAACGAGGCGTTCGTGGTGGACCGGGCGACTCGCGATCGGCTCGCCGTCGACGACGCGCACACCGCGCTGCTGGTGCCGTTCCTACGCGGCGAGGACATCAAGCGATGGCACGTGGAGAGTGACGACCTGTGGCTTATCAACATCCCTAAGGGCCAAATCCGAATTGAAGACTATCCAGCGATTCAGGAGCACCTGCTGCCCTACAAGGCCCGGCTTGAGGCGCGGGCGACCAAGCAGGCGTGGTACGAGCTGCAACAGGCGCAGGTCGCGTATCACCACCGGATGCGCCAGCCAAAAATACTTTATCCGCACTTCGCTGACCGGGCGTCATATGCACCGGATACGAAAGGATATTTCTCGAACAACAAGACTTTTTTCATTCCGAATTCAGATCCATTCCTATTGGGCATCCTGAACGCGAGGCCACTCTGGTTTGTGTTTGCCGGCTTGTCGCCTGCGGTCAGAGGGGGCTTCTACGAGCACGCGGCCCAATTTATCGAGTGGCTCCCGATACCCAACTGCGACGTCGGATCGCGGGAGCGCGTAGGGCAGCTCGCGCAGGAGGCCACAGACGCCGCTGCCGAGGCGCTCGCGCTGGAGCGGGAAGTCCTCCGACGAATCCCCGACCTGTGCCCCCCGGATCGCGAACCTCGCCTGCCCATGGCGTTGCGGCGCTGGTGGGAGTTGGACTTTCAGACCTTCCGCGACCGCGCCCGCAAAGCCTTCAAGGCGGACGTTCCCCTGAGAGAGCGCGGGGCGTGGGAGGAGTTTCTTGCCAGCCACCGCGAACAACTGTTTGCCGCCCGCCGCCGCGTCGCTGCCGCAGAGCGGGATCTGGATCGTATCGTGTGCGGCTTGTTCGATCTTGCAGCGTCGGAAACTGCGCTGCTCCCCTGACACGCTGCCGAACGCAGGAAAACCCAGCGTCGCTTCAGAGCGGCCCTTTCCCTTGCCAGAGGTGATCGCGGGGCAAGCTCGGCGGCGGCAGATGACCGGATCGGGTCAGCGGCAACCGGCGATTGGCATACTGACCCCCTACTTACCGGCTGGTAATCTTCTCGCCGGGCGACGCGCCCCAGAAATCCTTGCGCCGGACCCAGCCCTGCCGCCCGCCTGCGGCCACGCGGCACCACGGAGCACCCGCGTCGCAATGGAGCAAGCGCAGGATCACTCCGGGATCGACGATCGCGACGATGCGGGCGCTCGGGCTGGCGGCGGCGCGCAGCCGGTGCCGCCCGCCGGTCACGATCCCGTCGCGCCGGGCTTTGAGCGTGGCCTCGTGCATCCAGCCGCGCGCGCCATCGGGCGTCAGAACCAGGCGCCAGACGTCGAATTCGCGCTCGATCTGCACCGGCATGCCGATGCGGCGATAGACCCAGCGCACCGGGTAGCGGAAGCCGGGACCGGCGCGCAGGAACACTTTGTCGCTGCGCAGGCTGGCGAAACGCGGCAGCTTCAGACCCGTGACGGTGCCGATATCGGCCGGCGGCGGTGGCGGACGGCGTTTCGCCGGCGGCGCGGGCGGGGCTGGCGCCGGCGGCCCGGGCGGCACGGGTGGCAGCGGCAGCGGATGCTGCGGGGGATGCACGGCCCGGTGCACCGGGCCGTGAGGCGCCGGGTGGTGAGGCGCCGGCCGATAGCGCGCACCGACCCGGCGCACGGGCGTGCGGGGGGCAGCGCGCAGCGTCACTTGCGCGTGTGGCGGCGGGCGCGTGCCCGGCGCGGGCAGGCGTAGCGTTTGGGCACATGCGGCGCCCGGCCCCACCAGGGCGGCCAGAAACAGCGCGATGCGGCCCCAGAGTCTCATGGCCCCTGGGTGCCGCACGCCGCCGCGCCGCGTCAAGCGCGTCAATGACCCGGCAACGGCTTTCGTGTATGACGCCGACGCAACCCGGCACGGGCAAAGCAACGGAGGCGTGGATGAAGCGGCTGCGCAAGGCAGTGTTCCCGGTCGCCGGTCTCGGCACCCGTTTCCTGCCGGCGACCAAAGCGATGGCCAAGGAAATGCTGCCGGTGGTCGATAAGCCATTGATCCAATACGCGGTGGAGGAAGCTCGCGCCGCCGGGATCGAGCAGTTCTGCATGGTCACCGGCCGCGGCAAGACCGCCCTGGTCGAGCATTTCGACATCGCCTTCGAGCTGGAAGCCACTTTGCGCGAACGCGACAAGCGCGACGCGCTGCGCCATCTGGAGGGGACGCTGGTGGAACCCGGCTCCATGGTCACGGTGCGCCAGCAAGTGCCGCTGGGCCTGGGCCACGCGATCTGGTGCGCGCGGGCCTTCATCGGCGACGACCCATTCGCGGTCCTGCTGCCCGATGATCTGGTCCTGTCCGATACGCCGTGCCTGGCGCAACTGGCCGAATTGCATCACCAGACCGGCGGCAACGTGGTCGCGGTGACCGAGGTGCCGCGCGCGCAGACCAACCGCTACGGCATCCTGCGCATCGGCGCCGATGACGGACGAGTGGTGGAGGTGCTGGGGCTGGTCGAGAAACCCACGCCCGAGGCGGCCCCGTCCACTTTGTCCATCATCGGCCGCTACGTGCTGATGCCGGAGGTGATCGCCGAACTGGCGCGCGGGGATCGCGGTGCCGGGGGCGAGGTGCAACTGACCGACGGCATGGCCCGATTGATCGGCCGCCAGCCGTTCCACGGGTTGCGCTACGAGGGGCGGCGCTTCGATTGCGGCGACAAAGCCGGGTTCCTGGAAGCGCAGATCGCGTTCGCGCTGAAGCATCCCGAGCTTGCGCCGGCGGTGCGCGGGTTCCTGCGAAAATACGTGGACGCCTAGGCAGAGCCGATCGCACCTGATCGAGGCGGGCGATCCAGCGCCCGGCCCGAGACGGTTGGGTTCCAACTGCCAACGGGGTGCAATGCCGGGCGCCAGCGCCACTCGGGGCGCGGGCAAGAACCCGAAATTCGGTAGTGCCTCAATGTGACTCGCCTGTGCTAACCCCCTCCGTCCGCCCCAGGAGCAAGCCTCGCCGATGCCCACCCCGCACGTCTTTCACCCCTCCGTCCTGCGCGAATACGACATCCGCGGCGTCGTCGGCGACACATTGCACCCGGCCGACGCCATCGCGATCGGCCGCTGCCTCGCCACCCTGGTCCGCCGCGCCGGCGGGCGGTCCGTCGCCGTGGGCTATGACGGACGCCTGTCCAGCCCGGCGTTGGAAGCGGCCCTGGTCGAGGGCCTGACCGCCTCCGGCGCCGAGGTTCTGCGCGTCGGCCGCGGCCCCACGCCCCTGCTGTATTACGCGGCCGCCACCGAAGGCACCGATGCCGCGGTGATGGTCACCGGCAGCCACAACCCACCCGACTATAACGGCTTCAAGCTGACCTTCGGCGGCAAGCCGTTCTTCGGCCACCAGATTACCGCCCTCGGCGCGCAATCCGCGGCCGGGGACATCGATACCGCGCCGGGCGGCGCGCGCATGATCGACGTGTCCGCGGCCTATGTCGCGCGGCTGCTGGCCGACTGGGATGGCACGCGCGCGCTGAACGTGGTCTGGGACAACGGCAACGGCGCCGCCGGGGACATTCTGCCACGCCTGACGGCCGGCCTGCCGGGAACCCACACCATCCTGAACGGGCCGATCGACGGCACCTTCCCCGCCCATCACCCGGACCCCACGGTGCCCGCCAACCTGGCCCAGCTGATCGCCGCTGTCGCGGCCCACGGCGCCGATGTCGGCGTGGCGTTCGATGGCGATGCCGACCGCATCGGCCTGGTGGATGACCAGGGTGCAATCCTGTTCGGCGACCAGCTGATGGTGCTGCTGGCGCGCGACGTGCTGGCCACCCATCCGGGCGCCACCATCATCGCCGACGTCAAAGCCTCCCAGGTGCTGTTCGACGAGATCGCACGCGCCGGCGGCACGCCGCTGATGTGGAAGACCGGACACAGCCTGATCAAGGCGAAGATGGCCGAGACCGGCTCGCCGCTGGCCGGAGAGATGTCGGGGCATCTGTTCTTCGCCGATCACTGGTACGGGTTCGACGACGCGCTCTATGCCGCGGTGCGGCTGCTGGGCGTGATCGCGCGCATGGGCGGGTCTTTGTCGGCGACGCGAGCCGCCCTGCCCGTGGTGGTGAACACGCCCGAGCTCCGCTTCGACTGCGCGGAGACCCGCAAATTCGCGGTGATCACCGAAGTCGCCGCGCGGCTGCGCAAAGCCGGCGCGCGCGTGGTGGAAACCGATGGCGTGCGGGTCCAGACCGAGGACGGGTGGTGGCTGCTCCGCGCGTCCAACACCCAGGCGGTGCTGGTGGCGCGCGCCGAGGCGCGGGACGCGGCGGGGCTGGCACGGCTGCAAGCGGCGCTTGCGGCGCAGCTGGCGGAATCGGGGCTGGCGGCGCCGGATTTCTCGGGCGGCGGCGCGGGGCACTGAAGGGTTCGTCTCGCGAGCCGCCGCAGGCACGGCGATCGTGCCAAGCCGGGCGGTTGCGGTGCGGCGCGGCGCGCCGCACTCTGTTCCATCTCCCCTCGCAAGGATGCCCCGATGCGCGGCCTGTTTCTTGATGCCGTCGATGATCTCGCCACCGTGTTCCGCCGCGTCGCGCGCGCCGACGACCCGGTGGTGGATGTGCGCGAACAGGCCGCGGCGCCGGCCGAGCAGCTTCCGGCGCTGCTTGCGGGATATGATTTCATCCTGGATGATCATTCCCACCTGCCGACCGCCGCGCTGCGCCTTTGCAGCGGGCTGAAGCATGTCGTGTTCCTGGGCACCGGCGCGCGCAGCTATATGAACCCGGAGGAACTGGCGGAGCTGGGCATCACCGTGCACATCATCCGCGGCTATGGCGACACCGCCGTCGCCGAGCACGCGATCGCGCTGATG
Organism: Pseudomonadota bacterium; assembly: GCA_021826565.1. The sequence continues at coordinate 9,273 of JAKAZJ010000038.1, forward strand.
TTTGCCGCCGCGCGCGGGATCGCGCGGATGGACCGCGACATGCGCGCGGGCCAGTGGACGCGGGTGGAAGGCCCGCAGCTGACCGGCAAGACGCTGGGGCTGATCGGCTATGGCGGGATCGGCGCCGAGGTGGCGCGGATCGCGCGCGGGATCGGCATGCGGGTCCTGGCCTGGAACCGCACGCCGCGGCCTGGCGAAGGGGTGGAGTTCGTCCCCCTGCCGCGGCTGCTGGCCGACAGCGACGTGATCTCGTTGCATTTGCTTCTGAATGACGAAACGCGCGGCTTCCTCCGCGCCGAGCACCTGGCGCAGCTCCGCCCCGACGCGATCCTGGTCAACACCGCGCGCGGCGCGCTGGTGGACGAGGCCGCGTTGCTGGCGGCACTGGCGTCCGGGCGGCTGCGCCATGCCGCGCTGGATGTGTTTGACACCGAACCGATGCCGGCGGGCCATAAATTGACCGGGCTGCCGAACGTCACGCTGTCGGCGCATAGCGGGTTCCGCACGCCGGAGGCGTCGGAGACGTTGTTGCGGCGGGCGATGGATATCGCGCGCGGCCTGCGCTGAGCCGGCCCGGCCGGATAGCGCCGCCGCACCGCGCTACCCCGCCCGCGGAA